>CAZXSM010000079.1:0-9053 GCA_964643255.1 uncultured Lachnospiraceae bacterium | reverse complement strand
GTGTGATGAGCTTATTGAAGCCCATGGAGATTTTATGGGAATGTATAAATAATAAATCAATTAGAAATAATAATTTAATAGAAATAATAAATTAATTAGAGTAAAAGATAGAATCCTACTATGCTAGAGAGTAAAGAGGATTCTATCTTTTTTTCCCTTGATTAAGACTAAAATTTCTTATGTTCATTATTTTTAAAAGATAATAAGGATTTGTCTATTATAAAAAAATATCTTGACAAAAGAAGTTAGCCTATATATAATGCTAACAGTGTTAGATAACTCTATTTAAAGAAGGTGGATAAATGGACTATAGAAAACTAGCTGAAGAGTTTTTACAAAATGCTTATAGGTTGAGTAGGAAAAACATGCATAAAGAGATCAATGAATCTATGCATGGAGAAATATTTACAATTCAATATATTGCTTCTCAAGAAGGACCTGTTCAGCCAAGTGAAATCAGTAAGATGACTCGTGTCAGCTCAGCGCGAACTGCCGCAACTTTGAATAGTTTGGAAAGCAAAGGCTTGATAACTCGTCGGGTTGATTGTAAGGACCGTAGAAAGGTTTTGGTCGAGCTTACGCAGAAAGGTAAAGAAGAGGCAAAAAAGCATTTTCAAATGACTTTGAAAAAAACAGCTAAGGTGCTTAGTGAGTTGGGAGAGCACGATGCAACTGAATATGTGCGCATTATGGGCAGATTGTCCGAAATTAATGCAAATTTCCTAGAATAAATAGCGGTCGCTTTATTGTGGCCGCTTATCTTAAGCTTATAACTAACACTATTAGAAGTAAATATAATCATCAATTGGAGGAACTACCTATGATCAAAATCTTTAAACAAATTAAAATAAAGGAATGGATACAAGTTGTATTCAGCCTTGTATTCATTGTAGTACAGGTATGGCTTGACCTTAAATTACCCGAATACATGTCGGAGATAACACGCCTAACACAAACCCCAGGTAGTGCTATGGCAGATGTTTGGGTGGCAGGGGGCTACATGTTACTTTGCGCTCTCGGAAGTCTTGTGGCAGCCAGTATTGTCGGGTTCTTAGCAGCACGAATTGCGGCAGGTTTTTCAATGAGGCTACGTAGCCTCATGTTCAACCAGGTGGATTCCTTTTCTATGGAAGAAATCAATAAGTTTTCTACATCTAGCCTGATTACACGTTCAACTAACGATATAACTCAAGTTCAAGTTCTGATTACTATGGGATTACAAATAATTATAAAATCCCCCATTATGGCTGTATGGGCTATTGCAAAAATTCTAGATAAGGGACTTGAATGGACATATGCTACGGGTATAGCTATTGTCATAATGTTTGTTATGATTGCAATTATTATGTTCTTTGTTATGCCAAAATTTAAGAAAATGCAAGTGCTAACAGACAACATTAACCGTGTAACTCGTGAAAACCTAACTGGTTTACGTGTTGTTCGTGCTTACAACGCCGAGGATTATCAGGAAGATAAATTTGAAAAAGCTAATGAAGAACTTACAAGTACCCAGTTATTCACTGGAAGGTTTATGTCTTTTATGATGCCTACCATGTCTCTGATAATGAGCGGATTAAGTCTTTCTATATATTGGATTGGTGCCTATTTAATCAATGCAGCACAAATGACAGAAAAAATCACACTATTTTCTAACATGATTGTTTTCTCATCTTATGCAATGCAGGTGGTTATGTCCTTTATAATGCTTTCTATGATATTTATGATACTGCCTAGGGCTTTGGTTTCAGTAAAACGTATTAACGAAGTGTTAGATACTGAATCAACTATTAGGGATGGCAAGGTTACACAGGGAATACCCAACGTGGAGGGACAGGTTGAATTTAGAAATGTCAGCTTTAGATATCCAGACGCTGCAGAAGATGCTATTCAAGACATAAGTTTTACCGCCCGCAAAGGCGAAACTGTGGCATTTATTGGAGCTACAGGAAGCGGAAAAACAACCTTAGTTAATCTTATCCCAAGATTGTATGATGTAACAGCTGGTGAAGTATTAATTAATGGAATCAATGTCAAGGAATATAAGCTGGATGCCTTACACAATAAAATTGGATATGTTCCACAAAGGGCTGTTTTATTCAAGGGTTCTGTTTATTCTAATGTAGCTTATGGTGAGCGTAACCATGGCGAGTTTACAAAGGATGAAGTAATAAAGGCTGTGAATATTGCACAAGGAACTGATTTTGTTGAGAAAATGGATGGAAGCTATGAGGCTCATATATCACAAGGTGGCGACAATATATCAGGTGGACAAAAACAAAGAATTTCCATAGCACGTGCAATCTGTAGAAAACCAGAAATATATATCTTTGACGATTCTTTTTCAGCCTTGGATTATAAAACTGACCGTATATTGCGATCAGAATTAAAAAAAGAAACCAGCGGAGTAACTAGTTTGATTGTGGCACAACGAATAGGAACAATTATGGATGCTGATCAAATTATTGTCTTGGATGAAGGCAAAGTTGTGGGCAAGGGAAAGCATAAGGAACTGCTTGAATCTTGTAATGTATACCGTGAGATTGCGCAATCACAACTTTCAAAGGAGGAATTGTCAGCATGAGTAAACAAATTGTAAATGAAAAATCAAAAGACCTAAAGCAGTCCTTACTTAAATTAATTAGGTTCTGCAAACCCTATTTACCTGCTATTATCCTTGCTTTGATTGCGGCATCTGCTGGCACTGTTTTTCAAATCATAGGGCCAGATAAAATCAAAGACTTAGTAGATGAAATTTCTAAAGGCCTTACTCTTGGCATAGACCTAGATGTAATTTCTCGTATTGGCTTGATGTTGGTGTCTTTTTATGTGGCTTCAATGATTTTAGGTTTTTTGCAAAATTTTATTATGGCAACGATTACACAGAAAATATCAAAAGACCTAAGAACTAGAATCTCACAAAAAATCAATAAACTACCCCTTAAATATTTTGATAAAGTTAGCTATGGGGATGTGCTAAGTCGTGTAACCAATGATGTTGATACTATAGGTCAGACTTTGAATCAAAGCATCGGTACACTAGTCTCAGCGATAACACTCCTAATAGGTTCTGTCTTTATGATGTTTTACACTAGCTGGATTTTAGCATTAACCGCCATTGGGGCGACAATCATTGGGTTTGGATTGATGACAGTCATTATGTCAAAATCTCAAAGTTTCTTTGTTGCACAACAGTATGAGCTTGGTAATATTAATGGACATATAGAGGAGATTTATTCTAATCACAATGTTGTCAAGGTTTATAATGGTAGTAATAATGCTAAAAATGTTTTTGAAAACATCAATGATAAACTATATTCTAGCGCGTGGAAATCTCAGTTTTTATCAGGACTTATGATGCCGCTAATGGGTTTTGTAGGTAACTTTGGATATGTGGCTGTTTGTGTTGTTGGCGCGGCTCTTGCCTTGAATGGAAGGATTTCCTTTGGTGTTATTGTTGCCTTTACCATGTATGTTAGGCTCTTCACACAGCCACTTAATCAAATTGCACAGGCTGCGAATAATTTACAACGTACAGGGGCGGCAAGTGAACGTGTCTTTGAATTCTTAGAGGAAGAAGAGCTTGCCGATGAGAGTCAAAAAACAAAAACACTAACATCTATAAAAGGTGATGTAGAATTTAAGAATGTTAAATTTGGATATGATAAAGATAAAACAATCATTAATGATTTTAATGCTAAAATAAAAGCAGGTCAGAAAATTGCGATAGTAGGTCCTACTGGAGCAGGAAAAACTACAATAGTGAATTTGCTAATGCGTTTTTACGAGATTGATAGTGGTGAAATCCTATTAGACGGGATCCCTATCAGTCAAGTTACAAGGGAAAATGTCCATGACCAGTTTTGTATGGTATTACAGGATACATGGCTATTCGAAGGAACTATCAAAGAAAACATTATATTTAATAAAGAAGGTGTAACGGATGAAGAGGTTGTTGCTGCTTGCAAGACTGTTGGGCTAGATCATTTCATCAGAACCTTGCCGGATGGTTATAATACGGTATTGAATGATAAAGCAAGTCTCTCAGCAGGACAAAAACAGCTTATGACTATTGCCCGTGCTATGATTGAAAATGCACCATTGCTTATCTTAGATGAAGCGACAAGCTCAGTAGATACACGCACGGAACTTATTATTCAGGAGGCCATGGATCGCCTGATGGTTGGACGTACATCCTTTATTATTGCCCATAGACTATCTACCATTAAAAATGCAGATATTATTTTTGTAATGGATAAGGGTGATATAGTTGAAAGTGGTAATCACTACGAACTTCTTACTAAAGGTGGTTTCTATGCTGGACTTTACAACAGTCAGTTTGAACAAGCAATGTAATATATAAGAAGTAATGCTTATTATTTATGAAAAATTATAAAATATAAAAAATAAGAATGTGAAGGTAAGAGCTTTCATGTTCTTATTTTTATGTAAATTATGGGATAGAATGTTTAATAGGTCTAATATGATTTAAATTATATTTAAAGTCTATAATAAAAATGTTAGTTGTTATTTACATTTACATAAACTTAACATATAATTAATACGTTATGGTTTTAATTAAGATGATGTAAAATAATTGTAAGATGATAAGATTCTTATTATAATTTTAAACAATAAGTTGATTAGTGAGGTTAAGAAATGGATAATAAAATGTCAATGCATAGAAGTAAAGCTAAGATAAGAACAGAAGCAGTAAATCTTTTTTATGGAGACTTCCAAGCATTGAGGAATGTTACAATGGATATTGAGGAACGTGTGATTACTGCTTTAATTGGACCATCGGGATGTGGAAAGTCTTCTCTTCTACGTCTATTTAATCGTATGAATGATCAAATACCAGGAGCTAGGGTAGAAGGGAAGATTTTCCTTGATGGCTCTTCTATTTATGATAAAGATATGGATGTTGTTGAATTGAGAAAAAGAGTTGGAATGGTTTTTCAAAAACCTAATGTTTTTCCAATGTCTGTTTATGATAATGTTATTTTTGGTCCTAAACATCACGGGATAAATCAAAAAAGCAAATTAGATGAGATGGTAGAGAAGAATTTGCGACAAGTGGCTTTATGGGACGAAGTAAAGGACAAGCTTAAAGATTCAGCTCTTAGTCTTACTCCTGGAGAGCAACAAAGGCTATGTATAGCGCGTGCCTTAGCTGTAGAACCAGAGGTTATATTAATGGATGAATCAACTAGCGCCCTTGATCCGGAATCTACTATGCAAATTGAAGAACTAATGAGAAAATTGGTCCAAAAATATACCATAATTATTGTAACTCATAGTATGGAACAAGCAGCAAGAGTGTCTGATATGACAGCCTTTATGATGATTGATGATGATGGAATAGGTACATTAGTAGAATATGATACAACCCAGAAAATATTTTCTAATCCTAAGAATCAAAGTACCGAAGACTATATTACAGGTAGATTTGGCTAGAAAACAATAAGTTTTGCAATTAACTAATGATATTTTTAGATAAGGAGGAAATCAAACATTAAACTTTATCTCAAAAAAGGATAATATGTTTGTTTTTATAAGACATGAAAAATAAAAACATGAGAAAAAAATTATTAAGAAAAATAAAAATTACTGTTAGTGCCATGACTTTAATATTTACTATAAGTTTATTGACTGCTTGTAGTAAACCAGAAAGTGCAGGTATGATTATTGCGGGTTCTACATCAGTACAACCCTATGCAGAGGTTCTAGCAGAGGAATATATGATAGATAATCCAGACTCTCCAATAGACATTCAAGGTGGGGGTTCTTCAGCGGGGATTACCGCAGCACAGACAGAAAGTGCACAGATAGGAATGTCATCTCGTTCATTACATGAAGACGAGTTAGACCTTTGGCAAGTAGAAATTGCTATGGATGGATTAGTATTAATAGTAAATCCTAACAATCCTATAGAGGGTTTAAGGCTAGATCAAATTCGTGATATCTATTCAGGTAAAATTACTAAGTGGAGTCAAGTAGGTGGTGAGGATTCAGAGATACATTTAATTGCCCGAGAAGAAGGTTCTGGAACTAGAGATGCCTTTATAGAATTGGTTATGGATGAAGTGGAGATAACTCCAAAAGCTATAGTACAAGATTCCAATGGGTCTGTAATGCAATTGGTATCTGGAGATTCTAATGCCATAGGCTTTATCTCTTTAGGTTTGCTTAACGATCAGATAAAAGCTTTAGCTTTAGATGGAGTAGAAGCTAAAGGAGAAAATATTATAAATGGAACTTATACATTGGCAAGGCCATTCCTATTTGTTTCTAAGGGAGAACCCACTGGAAGAGCTAAGAGTTTTATTGATTTCACCCTTTCTTCTGAAGGACAGAAAATACTAAGTGATGAGGGACTAATATCAATAGTAGAGGAGGTAAACTAATGAAGAATTTTAAAGATAAACTATCTGAGCGAATATTTTTCCTATTAGCTCTTTCAGCTTTATCGGTGCTAGCGCTTATTACAGTTTTTATATTTATAAAAGGTGTACCGATTATAGCTAAGGTTGGATTTTTTAATTTTGTATTTGGAATGAAATGGGCTCCAAGTCAAGGTTACTATGGTATTTTCCCAATGATAGTTGGAACTGTATCTGTTACCTTAGGAGCTGCTATTATAGGTGTTCCTGTTGCCATCTCTTGTAGTATCTTCCTTGCAGAATTTGCTCCTGAATGGCTTAGAAACATTTTTAGGCCTGCTATCCAGTTACTTGCAGGTATACCTTCAGTTGTATATGGATTCTGGGGTGTTGTTTTCATTGTTCCATGGATACGTGATTATTTAGGAGGACCAGGCTTAAGTATATTGGCAGGTTCTATTATATTGGCAATTATGATTTTGCCAACTATTATTAGTATTACAGAAGTATCAATCCTTGCACTACCAAGTCATTATAAGGACGGAGCTCTTGCTTTAGGATTGACACATTGGCAAACCATACGCCACTTGCTTTTACCAGCATCTAAGTCGGGAATTGTTGCTGCAATAATCTTAGGCCTGGGAAGGGCAGTTGGTGAGACAATGGCTGTTATTATGGTTGTTGGTAATGCTGTAGCACTTCCAGAATCAGTTCTTGATCCTGTTAGGACATTGACAACAAATATAGGTATTGAGATGGGCTATGCATCAGGAGAACATCAACAGGCACTTTTTGCTACAGGTATAGTATTGTTTGTTATTATTATGCTTATGAATGGCACTGCTCAATATATTACAAGAAAGAAGTGAGGTAACTATGAAGATTAATGCAAAAACAGGTCAAAAGATAGCAAAATTTGTGATTTGGACATCTGCCCTTCTTGTTTTGGCAGTTCTGTTTTCTATAATTATATATATTCTATCTAAAGGTTTACCAGTGATTAGTTGGGAGTTTTTAACGGAGATTCCTCGTAATATGGGACGGTCTGGAGGTATTGCTTCTCCTATTGTGGGTACTATACTTGTAACTGCACTAGCTGTTGTTATTGCGACTCCCTTTGGTATAGGAACAGCTATATATCTTACTGAATATACACAGGAGAGTAAAATAACTCGAATTATCAGGTTCAGTGCAGAGTCTCTTGCAGGAATACCATCTATCGTATATGGACTTTTTGGTTTTATATTCTTTGTTATATATTTAGGGATGGGATGGTCAATTTTATCTGGTGGATTGACCTTGGCTATTATGATATTGCCAACTATTATACGTACAACAGAAGAGGCTATTCTTACTGTTCCTGACCTATACAGAGAAGTGGGATTCTCCTTAGGAGCAAGTAAATGGCAGGCAGTAACTAAAACTGTACTTCCAACAGCACTTCCAGGTATAGTTAATGGAGTCATTTTAAGTATAGGAAGGTGTGTAGCTGAGACAGCAGCTGTAATGTTAACAGCAGGTTCATCTTTACGTATGCCTACATCACTATTCTCTCCAACTAGAACAATGGCAGTACATTTTTATATACTTGCTAGAGAAGGTTTATCTATGGATAATGCTTATGGTACTGCAGCACTCCTGATTATTCTAATTCTTATAATAAATGTTGGTTTTAATATGTTGGTTAATAGATTTGTAGCCAAAGGACGTTAAGAGGTGAATTATGACAAATCAATCTAAAATTTTAATAAATGATTTAAATTTTTACTATGATGAAAAACAGGTTATTAATGGACTTAACTTAGAAATAGCTAAAAATGAGATTTTGGCTGTTGTAGGTCCTGCTAATAGTGGTATAACAACCCTACTTCGTACACTGAATCGCATGTATGAATTAAATCCAGGCGCTCGAGCTGAGGGTGAGATACTTATGGATGGGGAAAATATCTTTGATCCTCAAGTTAGCGTTACAGATTTACGTCGTAGGGTAGGGATGGTTTTTGATGTTCCAACGTCCTTACCTATGTCTGTTTTTGATAATGTAGCGCTAGGTCCAAATTTTGGGAAGAAGAAAAAAAGCAAGAAAGAATTGATGGAAAAAGTAGAAAAAGCCTTACGTATGGCTGCCCTATGGGACGAAGTAAAAGATAGGTTAGATACTCCAGCAGCTAGGTTATCAGGTGGTCAACAGCAACGTTTGTGTATTGCTAGAGTTTTAGCCCTTGAACCGGAGGTTATTTTACTGGATAGACCTTGTTCGGCTCTTGATCCAATATCAACAGCTAAAATTGAGGATTCTCTAGTAAAGCTTAAGGAACAATTTACAATTATAATAGCACCCCATAATATTCAGCAAGCTGGCCGTATATCTGACCGTGTTGCCTTTATGTTAATGGGAGAGTTAGTAGAAGAAGGTATAACACAAGAGGTTTTTTCTAACCCTAAAGATAAACGAACCAATGATTATATTACGGGGAGATATGGTTAAAATCCATTATAATATTAAGAATGTGAAAAGGAGATGAGTGTATTGGTTAGAAAAGAATTTACAATGCAGATAGAAGATGTGAAGAAAAAGGTTTTAGAAATGGGTGATTTAGTTGAAGAGACTGTTGAAGCTACAATGACCGCTTTAAAAACCCAGGATTTAGATCTTGCCAGGGAAATTTGTGA
>CAZXSM010000078.1:0-9165 GCA_964643255.1 uncultured Lachnospiraceae bacterium | reverse complement strand
AGGCTAAATTTACTGAGAGACCAGATGTGGTTGCTGCACATTTAATGGAAGGCCATATTGCTATAATAGTAGATACCTCTCCAAGTGTAATGATTCTTCCTGTCACCATGTTTCATTTCACTCAGCATGCTGAAGATTATTATCAAAATGTGTCTGTAGGAACATATTTAAGGTGGGTTCGCTTTATAGGAATGATATGTGGCCTAATATTACCACCCTTGTGGTATTTACTAGTAATGCATAAAGAGATATTACCTTATTTCTTACAATTTATTGGACCAAAAGATGCTAGTAAGATTCCTATAATAATACAATTTCTACTATTAGAATTTGGTTTAGATCTTTTACGATTATCATCCATTCATACACCTAGTGCCCTAACAACTCCCCTTGGCATTATTGGGGGTTTACTACTAAGTGACTTAGCAGTAACAGTAGGTATGTTTGTACCAGAAACAGTCTTATATATGGCTGTTACAGCAATTGGAACATTTGCAACTCCTAGTATGGAATTTTCCATGGCCATTCGTTTGTTTCGACTATTCTTATTAGTTTTAACCGGTTTATTTGATTTTCCTGGTTTCCTTATTGGATTATTAATTGTATTTATAATTACCTATCGAACAAACTCTTTTAAACATGGTAAGAAATATACCTGGCCACTAATTCCCTTTGATTGGAAAGCTTTATCTCATATATTGTTTAGAAGACCAATTCCAGATTTAAAAAGTGAAGATAAATAAAAACATAATAAAAAAAGCTAATTAATCTTAATATATGTATGAGGAGGATTAATTAGCTTGTTTTTATGTATTATTTTTCTAAGGCTTATTTGGATATATTTTATATATGGGTATATAATATAAAGGAAACTCAAAATAAGATAAAAGGACTTAAAAGTATGAATATAAATGTTGAAAACAATAGCAATATGGGCTGGAACTTTGATAATACTTATATTAAATTACCTCAAATGTTATATTCAAAACAAAAACCAATCCCTGTAAAATCACCTAAACTTATAATTCTTAATGACGACTTAGTTGATTCATTAGGATTAGATACTAATACATTGAAAAGTGATAAGGCAGTATCAGTATTCGGTGGATCCACCATTCCTAAGGAAGCTTCTCCTATAGCACAGGCATATGCAGGCCACCAATTTGGACATTTCACAATGTTAGGGGATGGAAGAGCTGTATTACTTGGGGAACATATTTGTCCTGAAGGCAAAAGATTTGATATTCAGCTAAAAGGATCAGGTAGAACAAAATATTCAAGAGGAGGAGATGGGAGAGCAGCCTTAGGCCCCATGCTTAGAGAGTATATTATTAGTGAAGCTATGCATGGACTTGGAATCCCTACAACTCGTAGTTTGGCAGTTGTTACAACTGGAGAGGATATAATTCGTGAAGGCCCTTTAACTGGAGCAATATTAACTAGGGTAGCATCAAGTCATATTAGGGTTGGAACCTTTCAATATGCTGCAGTCTATGGTAGTAAAAATGAAGTACAAGCCTTAGCTGATTACGCAATAAATAGACATTATCTTAATCTTAGATCAGATGAGGATAAATACTTATTATTCCTAAAAGAAGTAGTAAAAAAACAAGCAAAACTAATAGCTAGCTGGCAATTAGTTGGTTTTATCCATGGAGTAATGAATACTGACAATATGACAATTAGTGGCGAAACTATTGATTACGGTCCTTGTGCATTTATGGATACCTATGACCCATCTACAGTATTTTCTTCTATAGATACAGGTGGTCGTTATTCATACGGTAATCAACCCAAAATCGGGACTTGGAATCTTGCAAGATTAGCCGAAACATTATTACCACTAATTCATGATGAAAGTGAGACAGCAGTAGACCTTGCTACTAATGAAGTATCAAAGTTTGATGATTATTATAATAGATATTGGCTAGATGGGTATTTAAAGAAATTGGGTATTTTTAGTAAAAATGATGAAGATAAAGATTTGGTATTAGACCTACTAGAAATTATGGAGAAAAACAAAGCAGACTATACCAATACCTTTAGAGGGTTAACCCTTGGGGAATTAGATTGTTTAGATTTATCTATGACAAATGAATTCAAACAATGGAATGAAAATTGGAAAAACAGACTTAAGAATCAAAACGGATCAAAAGATGATATAAAACAATTAATGAAAGAAAACAATCCAGCGATCATTCCACGTAACCATAGGGTAGAAGAATCATTGTCAGCTGCAAACCAAGGAGACTATAGTGTGATGGAGGATTTGCTAGAAGTATTAAAGGATCCATTTGCTTACAGTGAGAACCAAGTAGAATACTCTGAAGTAGGTCCGCCATCAACATTACCTTACAGAACCTTTTGTGGAACTTAAAAGCTTGACCTGTAAAGTCTTTCTTGTACTTGATAATAATCATATAGGAAAGACTTTAATATTAATAAGAGTATTAATAAGATTCAAATAAGAGATTAATAGAATAAATTCAATATTATCATATAAAATCGTATATAATAGAAAATAAAAGAGAGGTATAGGTATCTAGCTTAGTATAAGAACTTATTGGAACTATTCGCGAAACCCTAGTTTAACGAATAGTTGGTATGGGAATTTAATATAAGCTATCAAATTAGCTTTTTACTGTCTACTGTGGCTTATTAAGCCTTATCCATCTCACATAGAGTAACTTTTGGCAATTTTTTATTGTCTCTTCGTATTTTCCTTTCGACAATAGTAATGAGACTTTTTTCTGTAAATCAACTAAGTCTTCTTTAAGCATAGTACCTTTCTCCATAAACTCAATTTAAATGTCTTTTATATAGCTTTATTTTATCATTCGAGCTTAATTATATCATATATTTACAACTATTATATTGAATTATCCATAAATTTGGAAATATATATATGTAAAATACAAAATTAGGAATGGGATTTGTATAATACAAATCCCATTCCTAATTTTTTGTCATTATATGATTATACTTTTATCTTACTAGTCTTCTCTTCTTAATGGTTCAAGGATAGTTATATGACCCATCAAGGATTCTTGTTTGCTACCATCTACTAGTACTTGGACAGCTTCTACTTCATCTAATTCTGTTAGAGAATATACTAATTGTTGTAGAGTTAATGTCTCTGTTAAACTACCACCACTTAGGTTTTTTGGAGAAATATTAACATAAGCAATTTTATCTACTGTATCAACACTTAATATTTCTATATCTGAAAAGCTAGATGTTAGGTTTTCATCACTTGGTTCATTTTGAAGTTCCCTAACTACAATTTCTTCTATAGGTTTATCTCCTACCATAACTTTTTTCTTTACTGGTATGATTTTATCTAGAGATTCATCACCTGTTAAGATATATTCATTGTTTGCATAATAAAGTGTGATTTCTTTTTCTTTACTTTCTGGTTCAGGATCTATAACATCAGCAGTATTACTTTTATTTGAAGTGCCTGGTTTTTCTTCCTCGGTTTTGCTTTTTACTCCAGAAGCATTCTCTCCATCTTCATCAACTACTGACTCTTCTTCTTTATTTTCTGATGCAGAATCTATTGATTTAGCATTACTATTGTCCATTTCTACCTCATTACTAAGACCTAGTGAATCATTCTCAGTATCCATAGATTGACTTTTATTATCTGGTACTTCTTTTATTTCCATGGTACAAGCATTTAAACTTATTAGTAAAACACCAACTATTATAAACATACTTATTTTCTTTAACATATTAATTCATCCTCTCATTTTAGTCTTATTAGTTACTTATTTGCTTGATGTACATATATCATAACTTATCAATCTAAATAAGAATAAAAGAAGTTATGAAGAAACTATAAAGAAACATTTAAAGATGTGTTAGGTATAGCAATCTTAAAGCTAGTTCCTTCATTTATTGCACTTTCTATTGAAATATTCCATCCATGCTGAGTAATAACTCTATTTACAATAGAAAGTCCTATACCTGCACCGCCTGTGTCCCTAGACCTAGAGCTGTCAGTTCTATAAAACTTATCAAATATACTATCGAGTTCCTCCTCAGCGATTCCTCTTCCGTTATCTTCTACTATTAAATGGTATCCATCATTAGTAATCTTACCTGTAACTTTTACATAGTTTTCAAGTTTTTCTATATCCCTATACTTAATTGCATTATCTATCAAGTTAATTAACAATACATTGACCCATTTTTTATCACATATAATTTTTTGATCTTCTAAATCAATTAAAACATTTACATTATATTTATTTGCTAAAGGACTTAATATCTTTTTAGCTTCCTTAACAATATCTACTATATTATAAGTATCAGTATCAAGCCCCTGCTCTTCAATTCTTGTTAAGTCTAACAAAGAATTAATTAGATCAGTAAGCCTATCTACTTCTGAATCTATATCCATTAAATACTCTTTATATATTTCCAAATCATCTTTACCATATAAAAGGGAGTCTATCAGTGCCTTAATTGATGCTAATGGACTTTTAAGTTCATGGGATACATTCCCTATAAACTGGGTTCTGCCTTGATCAATCTCATAGAGTTGTGTACTCATATCGTTAATATCTTCTGCAAGCCTTCCAATTTCATCTTTTGACTTTATCTTTACTGTCTTACCAAGATTACCCTCTCCTATACTCCTAGCAGTCTTAGATAGTTCTTTGATAGGCCTGGTTATATTATGGCTTATAATTATGGCAACAAACACTGCAATAATCGCTGCAAGGGAAGATATTATGATTAAATTTTCCTTGAAGTTACTTATATCGACAAAGGCATTGTCTACATTTGTAGAAACAATTACCACAGCAGCTATATTACTTTCTATATCGATAGAATCCCCATCTGATGCTTGAATATTAGGTCTTATAACAACTGGTACTGCTACTTGTAGTATATATTTATCAGTATAATAATATCCAATTCCTTCTTGATTATTAAAAGCTTGTTTTGTTTCATCATTATCTACTATGGAGTTTTCAATTAGATTAGCACTATCTACAGTAACAATCCCTTCTTTATTTATAACTAAAACTCTACCTGCATCTTCATCAATATATTCCCTGATACTTTGTTTGATTATCAAAGGATTATCAATATTGGAGCTATATATATTAGACACTATATTGGCTGTTTTTAGGCTAGTTACTTCTATCTCTGATAATACAGTATTAGTCATATTTTCTATGGAAATATAATTTATTAATATTAATGGCACAGATATTAATAATATATATATAAGTATGAGTTTTTTTCTTATTGATGAAAACATATGATCCATCAATCCCTTCTAAAGTAATAGCCAACTCCCCACTTTGTTTGAATCATTGGAGTTTCAGTCTTGGGGTTTTCTATTTTTTCTCTTAAGTTTTTAACATGGACATCTATGGTTCTAGTATCTAAACAAGGTTCATTCCATATATAGGTATATATTTGCTCTCTTGTAAATACCCTACCCTTGTTTCTTATTAAAAAGTGTAATATATCAAATTCTTTAGGTGTAAGTTCAATTTCCTTAGAATCTTTTTTTACTAACCTATATTCTGGATATAATTCTAAATCTCCTGACCTATATACCTCTTGATCAGATTCATCTTTATTCTTTTCTTTTGATTCAATTTTGTGCTCTAATTCTATTCTCCTTTCAAGAGCTCTAATACGTGCTATTAGTTCTCTTGTGTTAAAAGGTTTTGTAATATAATCATCAGCACCTAGTTCTAAACCTAATATTCTATCAACATCTGTATCTTTAGCAGTCAGCATTATTACAGGTACATTGCTTTCTTTGCGAATCATCCTAAATAAACTGATACCATCTATCTTAGGTAACATTAAATCTAATATAATAAAATCAAATGATTCTTGATTAAATATATCCCAAGCTTCCTCACCATCATAGGCAACTGACACATGAAATCCTTCCTGCCTCAAACTTCGAGATAGTCCTTTTACTAATAATTGCTCATCATCAACAATTAATATCTTCGTCATGTCTTACCTCCTATAGCTGTTAATTTTTATATATTATAATCATTGTACCATATGGGGTTTTTAAATAAAATTATATTTTATTGGTTTATCTTGTTTATATATAATATAAAACAAATGCACCGTGGTTTTTACACTCCGATGCATTTATATCACATATTTAACAAATAATAATATATGTTTTACTTTAATATTTCTATAATAATTTTTAGTTGTCTAAATCAAAATATCCAATTCCTATCAGGCCTGGTCCTGTGTGAACGCCAAGAGCAGGTGAAATTTGGCCTTCCATATAGATTGTCGCCTTTTCAACATATGGCAACATTCTTTTTCTAATCTGGTCAGCTTCTTCTTGTGCATATCCATGACAAATTGCAAGATAATAATTTTTCTTGTCCTTGATTTCATTTTGAACTAATTCAATGATTTTATTAATACTTTGTTTTCTCCCTCGAGCTTTAGCAACAGTATGATAAATTCCATCTTCGTCACAACTGATAATTGGTTTAATATTTAATATACTACCAATCATCCCTTCTACACGCCCTAATCTTCCACCTTTTATAAGATACTGAAGGGTCTGTAAGCTAAAGAAAATATCTGAATCCTTTATTTTATTTTCTAACTTTTCTACAATTTCATCAAAGTCTAAATTCTTTTCAATTAATTGTCCTGCATAAACAGATAAGAATCCTGAACCTAGACCAATATTTTTAGTATCAATGACTTTTGTCTTAATATCCTTAAAATCTTGACATTTTAATTTGATTGCCTGGTAGACTCCACTAAGACCTGAAGAAATAACAGGAATGATGATTTGATTATACCCATCAGAGATAATTCTTTTGATAGTTTTATCTATTTCACCAAGAGATGGCAAACTTGTACTAGGAATTTCATTGGGTAGATTTTCATAAACCTGAGCTGGCGTAATATCAACCCTATCATGATAGGATTTGTCTTTATAATTAATACTTAATGCCAATTCATAAATATTAAATCTTTCCAATATGTTGGGTGGTATATCTGAACAAGAATCTGTCAATATAGCTATTTTGTTATTTTCCATTAAGTTCTCCTTATTGTTTTTCTGTATCATTTTTTTTGATTTTTATATCATTCTTTTTTATTTTTGTTTCAATTATTTTCTCAGTTAATAGTTTATTGCATAGTGCTAAAGTAATTACTGAAATCGCTAGCTTGTCATAAGGTATTTCTCTCTTCTCCAAAATATAGTGACTACTATGATTAACTATAGGGGTAAATACTTTATTCATGGATTCTTCAAGAGCACCACAAAATGAATCGTATGCGACTTGTTCACTTCCTTGAAGTTTAATCTGTAATTGAATTCCATCTTCAATTTTTGAAATTGGAAGTACCTGCTTAAGAATGGTAATGACGATAACATAGGCGATATGAATCTTTTCATACTTTTTCTTTACGGGTTTTGGCATCATCCCCCATTTAACATAATTATTTACCATGCTTTTAGTTATCAGAGGATCATCTCCTATTTTCATAAATGACGTTTCATCATTGACAATTTGTAATAACTGGTCCACATAAACGGCAAAATCAGGCAACTCATCCCATAAAGTCAATTTCACTTTACTCATTGATTTACTATACTCATATACACCTTTATTTATCATTTGTGTCACCTTTCTTTTAATAACCACATCATATAGTTTTAATAACTACTTAAGAATAACTTAATTGAATGTTTTTGTCAATACAAATTTTTTATTGATTAAATTCTAAGTATTTGCCTATATGTATCTGTTATAAATAATTTTTCTTTTATGTTTTTATCCTTTACAATAATTTTATTAATTGATATATTAACTGCAATTGAGAAATATATTATATTGTTGTCGGGATAATAAATAGTATCTAAAAAAGGTTAGCTTAACACAAAGTTACCCTTATTTAGTTATTATTCCCATCTTATATTGATAAAACCTAAGTTTTGTAATTAATTCATATTAATTCATATTAAATGTACAAAGGGAGGAATTTATTATGAAGATAGATTTTCATGTACATGTAACACCACCTGATATTATAAAAGATTGGAAAAAGATAGCTGAAAAGGAACCATATTTTAAGCTTTTAAGTGAAAGTCCCGTAAACAAATTTGCTACTACAGAAGATATTATTACAGAATTAGATAATTCTAATGTGGATAAGGCTGTTATATTTGGTTTTGCCTTTAAAGATATGGGACTATGTAGATATGTTAACGACTATGTGGCAGATTCTATCGAAAAATTCCCAGACAAACTTATTGGATATATGGTTTTAGATCCTAAGTCTAAGGAAGTAGTAAAGGAAGTCGATAGGGGTATTAATATGGGCTTAAGAGGGGTAGGAGAAATATTCCCTTATGGACAAGATTTTGATATTACTGATAAAAAGGAAATGTCGGATTTATGTAATTCCTGTATAGAAAGAGATTTACCTCTTATGATTCACACTAATGAAGCTGTAGGCCATAATTATAGTGGTAAAACCGATACTACTCCTATAAAAGCAAGTGCATTTGCCCAAAACTATCCAGACCTTAAGATCATATTAGCTCATTTGGGTGGTGGCCTATTATTTTATGAATTAATGCCAGAGATACGTAAGCAGAATAAAAACATATATTATGATATAGCCGCATCACCTTTCTTATATGATAAGAATATCTATAAAGTAGCTAGAGAAATAGGGATTTTAGATAAAATCCTGTTTGGAAGTGACTACCCATTAATACCTATGACTAGATATATTAAAGAAATTGCTGACTCAGGTTTAAGTGAAACAGACCAGTCCCTTGTATGCGGAGAAAATGCTAAAGCATTGTTGAAATTATAAATGAATACTTAATATGTACAAAAAGATCCTATATAATAGACTTTATTAATTGTCTACTATATAGGATCCTTTTAGGCTATATGGGGCTATATAAGCTTTTTTATTAACCTGGGAAAAATCCTAAGTCTTTAACTTCTTGGAAATTATTTATTTTTGAAACTTTATTATCCTTAACTAAATAAATTAAATCATATAATTTTATATTATCTTCATATATGATGTGACTTACATTAATTAATGTTTTGTTCACATTAAGCATTTGCCCTTCAATGGACTCTCCTATCTCCTGGTCTAGACTGGCAAAGATTTCAT
>CAZXSM010000077.1:0-9366 GCA_964643255.1 uncultured Lachnospiraceae bacterium | reverse complement strand
AAGATGTTTCGCAATTATCTATTTTTTTACATTAGTAATGAACATATGGTGTTAGATATTTCATCTAAAGGCACTTGTATTTCTACTGCTCCTATCTCATAGGCAACTTTCGGCATTCCATATACAACACAAGAATTTTCATCTTGTCCTATTGTTCTTGCACCCTTGTTTCTCATAGAAAGAAGGCCTCTTGCACCGTCAGCACCCATTCCTGTAAGTATAACACCTATAGCATTTTCCTTGCATACATTAGCTACAGATTCAAATAGAACGTCAGCACTTGGACGGTGTCTATTAACCTTTTCTCCATAAAAACATTCGACTATATGTTTATCATCCTTCTTTTTAATCCTAACATGCTTATTACCAGGTGCTATTATTACTTTTCCTTGTTCGAGAACATCTCCATCTTCTGCTTCTTTTACATCCATGGGAAGATTGCTGTTTAGTCTCTCGGCAAATAATTTAGAAAATTTCTCAGGTATGTGTTGAACTATTATAATACCAGGGGAATTTTCTGGCAATGTTTCTAATATCGTGGTAATTGCATCTATACCACCTGTTGATGCTGCTATTGCAATGATCCCCTTATTACGTAAATCCAAAGTAGGATATTTTTTACCATTGTATTTATCCTGTGCAACAGTTACCTTTGCATTAACAGCTATCTTTACTTTATCTTTTAATACTTCAATGAATTCATTAATATTTTCTCTTGTACCTTTTTCTGGCTTTCCAACAAAATCTATGGCCCCTGCATCCATAGCATCAAACACAAGATCACTAAATGTACTGATAACTATAACTGGGATTAGATATTGGGGTAGAAGTTTTTTTATAAATACAATTCCATTCATTTTAGGCATTCCTACATCACATATCATGACATCGGGCTGATATTCTAAAATTTTATCCTTTGCATCATAAGCATCTACCGCCTTTGCTACTACCTCTATCATTGGATCTGATGACAGACCATCAGAGATCATATCTCTAAACAAAGCACTATCATCTACTACCAAGACTCTTATTTTCTTATCATTTGTTATGAAAGTCATCTATATATATCCTTTCCACATTATATAACCTGCAGATTGTTTCTTCATACTTTATCTCTTTCTCTTTTTTAATAATATTAATAATCTGTTTTCTTTACTGAATTTATGTCACTGTAAAATGGTTTTATTTTTATTTATTATATCTAAAGATTTGAAAACTTGCAATTATACCTTAAATCAGCAGTTTTATCCTAAATGTTATACTTATAGATATAATCGTCCATGTAGTAGCCATGACCAATATCTGTCTTTTCCTCTCCAACTTTAATAAAACCAAGCTTTTCGTATGCAGTTATAGCTAGATCATTATATTTATTAACATTTAAAGTAACCGTATTAAAACCTACTTCTTTAGTTTTATTAACAATAAAGTTTAACATATGTCTAGATATACCTTGTCCTCGATAGTTCTTATGTAAATAAAACTTGCTTAGATAAATATCATTTGTCCTTGGATAATAGGTCATAAAACCTATATTAAGGCTCTTGTTGATATTACTATTCTGATTGGTTTTTGTAACAAAAAAGTAATTATAGCCTTCTTGTAATTGTTCTTTAATAGCAGAGACTGATTGAAACTTATAAACCATATAATCGTTTTGACTTTCGCCTAGTATTGGATCGTAATATTCTTTCACTATATTCGATGCTAGTTCCGACATTTCCTTTATTGCTTTTTCGTCACTAGTATTAACTTCAACAAATTGCATTTGCTAAATACTCCTTATCTCTGGCATAAATAAGTCTGTCATATCTATACCTTCTTGTTCAAGTAACTTAATTTTATTATCAATTCCACTTGCATAACCAGTTAAATTTCCATTTGCTCCAACAACTCGGTGGCAAGGTATAATTATTGAAATTGGGTTATGCCCCACTGCTCCACCTACTGCTTGAGCAGACATACTGTCTTTACCCATTTCTTTAGCAACTTCCTTTGCTATATCACCATAGCTAGTTAGTGTACCATAAGGTATCTGGATTAAAATCTTCCACACACATTGTCTAAACTCACTACCTATTGGTTGGATAGGCAATCTTGAAACATCTGGTTTGTTTCCAGCAAAATAATCATCTAACCATGCTATACCTTCTTTAAGTATTGGCAACTTATTATTTTCAATCATTTTCTCAGGCATTGTTTTATTGATATACTTTTGTTCTTTAATCCATAAACCAATAATCCTTTTTTCATTGCTAGCAAGTAACATTTCACCAATCGGGGATTTGTAATGTGTTTTATAATACATATTTTACCACCCTTTTTTCTTCTTTCTTTTATTATACTATCCAAGTAAATATTAATACAGTGTTTTCGGCAAATATTTTTGTTTTCAATTTTTTTACACTTGTTTATTTCATTTCTATAATTTAATATAGAAAAACTTTCAGTAGCAATTCATACTACAATAGGCTTTGCACTTGTAGCGGGAGTATTGGTGACTGTCTTTGGTGTTGGTAGCGCAGCAGTCGCTACAGCTATATCTCAATTTGTTAGTGCCATACTTGGATTTGTCAAACTTACTAGGGTTGATACAGATTATAAGATATAAGGGTGATTTGCTGGGCTTATCCAATTACTTGGACTATAAGTTCAGTAGCTTTTTTTATTTATTATAAAAAGTCTAATTGGATTAATAATTTTGAATAAAATGATGTCGTGATTTGTAAAAACAAATCACGACATTTTTAATATCAATTTATTCAAACTCTTTAAATATTTCTCGTTTTGCCCCACATACTGGACATTTTTCCGCATTTGCACCTAGTTCAGTATAGCCACAAATAGGGCATACATATATGGCTTCATCTCCTATATCCTTTTCTTCTTTAGCTGCATTTTGAGCATCTTGAAATAACTTAACATGAATTTTTTCTGCTTCTAAAGCATAATGGAATGATCTTTCAGCATCTTTTTCATTTTGAAACCTAGCCACTTCTAAGTATACAGGATACATTTGATCAACCTCATGCTGTTCGCCATCAATTGCACCTTGAAGATTCTCAACTATATTAGTAAAACCAAATTCTGCTCCTGCCACTACAGTTTCACTTTTAACCTCATCTTTTAATACAGTGAAATGGTTTTTTGCATGGACCTGTTCTGCATAGGCTATAGCATCAAAAAGTCTTCCTATATTCTGAAACCCATCTTTCTTCGCTGCATTACCCCATATAAGATATCTCATGTGGGCCATACTTTCCCCACCATACGCTGATCTTAAATAATCAGCAGTCATTGCATTATTAACTGACATAATAAATTCCTCCTATAATTTTTTTACTATTTCTTAATTAATTGCAAAACATATTGAATTGTTACTGACAATACTATCTGTATTATTCTATACATTTAATGAAATATTATAAGGAAAAATCTATATATATTTTTTATTGGTTCTCATTGGAAACACGCTTAATAACAGAGTCTATAACAGGACATAAATAAACAGCTATATCCTTGTCCTTTTTAAATGTTTCATCACTTAGTAAATCATCAGCTACTTTCTCACTAATACTTGAATTAGTTATAAACAAAATAATCTCTTTTTCAGGTTGCAATTCTATATTCATTATCGGTAGCTTAACTCTATGATGTTCATCTGTTCCTCTGCCGTTCATAATTGTTGCTCCTGTTGCACCAGACTTGCGGGCCACATCTACTATTTCTTCAGCAATACCTCTTTTTACAATTACCATTATACAGTCAAATTCAATACCATCCTCTACAGGTATGTTATAGGGACCAATATCTTCTTCATAAGGAGCATACTCTTCAACCTTTTTGTATCCAAATATTGTTCCTAATAACATAATTGAAAACACAGGAGCCATGGCTACCATTGCTATGACACCGAAACCATCTACTAAAACATTAGCAGTATCTATAGAAGATGCCGCACCTTGGGCAAAAGCAAGCACAAAGGTTGCAGTCATAGGACCTGACGCAACTCCTCCTGCATCATATGCGATTCCTACAAAAATAGGGTCTGCCTTAAATGAAAGTAAAGCTGCAAGTGCAAATCCCGGAAGAAGAAAATACCATAGCTTTACTCCAGGAACTAAAACCCTTACCATAGAAAGGGATATTGCCAAAGCAACACCTATGGAAAGAGTGGTTCGAATCATTTTTATAGGTATATGGCCACCTGTTACTTCTTCAATTTGTTCACCCAACACGTGAACAGCCGGTTCAACAAGAACAACTATGAAGCCTATTAAAAATCCAACTCCTATTAATATCCATGGACTCAATTTAGCAAGCTCCATACCTAGAATTCTTCCCATATCCATAAAGCCAGAGTTAACAGCTGTAAGAAATATTGCTAAACCAATTAAGACTAAGACAAGACCTCTTACTATTTCAACCAGCTCATCTTTTGGTATTTTGAATTTAGCAAAATTAAATACAAAAAATAAGATTGATATTGGCACAAGAGCTACTAAAGACTCAATGAAAATCCCTGGTAATATGTCTAGTATAGGGCCAATAACCCCTTCTGCTACTACAAATTCGGCCGCTTCACCATGTATATTTTTCTGACCTGATATAATTGATAAGAGCATAATTGCTAGAATTGGACCTGCACTCATAATTCCAATTAGCCCGAAAGAATTTTCTTCAGACTTTTTCCCACCTTTTACTTGAGATAAACCTAAAGACAAGGCTAGAATAAAAGGAGTTGTAAGAGCTCCGGTAGTTGCTCCGGAAGCATCAAAAGAAATAGCTAGAAACTCCTCAGATACAAACAGGGCTAATACAAAAATAACACCATATGTTATTGCCATGAATATATTCATAGGCACATCTTTTAATAATCTGAAAACTCCTAACGAAATCATAATTCCAACACCTATTGATACCATATATACAATTAGGGGGGAACTAAGAGTCCCTCCAGAGGCACCTTCAACTTGGGATCCTAATATTAACAAATCTGGTTCTGCTACAGTAATTAAAAAACCCAAAATAAAACTAAGTATAGCAATTTTTATAGGTGTTCTTGAAGTAGCCACTTCCTTAGACATATGTACTCCAATTGGATTCATAGATAAATCTACGCCCCACAAAAAAATAGAAAGTCCAATTAATAGCAATATACTACCTACTATAAATCGCATTACAACATTGGATCCAACATCTACTATAGTGAAACTAAGTAACAAGACCAGTACAACAACAGGAATCAAGGTTTGAGTAACTTCTTTTGTTTTTTCAACTAATAGATTCATACTCTTACCTCCTTGTTTTCCACCAGGCCAGACATTTTTAGTATAGGAAGAATAAAAATAATGCCTTTTCCTTCTTTATAAAGTTCCAAATCCGTTACTATTCTATCTTTTATTGTAGTAGCATTGTCCTTCTCAGTTAAAATCATTACAAGATCCTTCTGTGGCTCAATCATAAGTGGATAGTAATAATCTTTAGGGACACCTGCGCCATGCCCATGGACTAGAGTTCCTCCTCTTGCTCCTGCACTTTTTGATGCATCTATACAATCTTTGCCTTTACCCTTGTCCACAATTGTCATAATACAATAATAAGAAGAATCAAAATCTCTAGAGACATTTCTTTTGGTTTCCTTATCTGATTTTAATTCCCAACGTAAAAAAGGTATAGAAAATGCAATTCCTTTATTTCTTTTTTCAAACATAAAGTAATCGTTAAGTTTATCCTGCAAATCACAACATCTCTCCTCCGTAGTTGTAATCATAAGAAGCTCTTTATGAGCTTTATTAAGTCCTAGCATATCTAGTAGTCTATTAGACTTGACTGTGCCTTCTCCTAGAAATATTGTTCCCCCTCTTGCACCAAATTCCTGCGCCTTACTAAGTACCTCATTAGCTTTTCCCCTGTTTACAATAACAAATAATAATGTTTTAATATAATCACGCCCTTTGCCTACTTCTTGTAAATATAAAAACCTTCCCTATTCTAAACTGTAAGGGAAGATTCATATATTTAATGATTATTATATACAAGTTACTTTTCTGATATTATTATAACATATTTTTCATACCTATCAACATAACAAGGCAATTATTTTATGTTTTATTGTGAAAGATTATTGGTGTTTTCCTTGTTTGACATTAACCCACAGTCTCCACATGGCTCGAGACGCCGTTATTAATATCTGCGTTTGAGGAAACATATCAACTACATTCATAATACCCTTTTAGGTCAAAATTTTCCCATTACTCATTTTAATTATTCTATCAAACTTGAACTTTACATCTCCATGGGATGCAATAACTATAATTTTATCTTTTTTCTTAAAATCATCTATTAGTTTTAATACTACTTCTAAGTTATCATCATCAATAGCATTAAAAGGTTCATCTAATAACAAAACATCAGGATCTTCCATAAATGCTTGACATAGGGCTAACCTTTGTTTCATTCCTAATGAAAAAGTAGAAACCTTTTTATCTTTAACATTTAATAAATTTAATTTATCTAAATAGAAATAAATCTCATCGTCAGAAATTTTTTTATTAATGTCAGCCAAATATTTTAAATTGTAATATGCTGTTTCACCTGAAAAGAAGCTTGGATTTTCTATTATAACTCCATAACTATAATCTTTGTTTTTACCGAAATTACTTAATTGATTTATTTGGTACAAGGCAAAACATATTCCTGCAAAAACTATAATGTTAAATATAAGCCATAGAAAGATATGTAATAAATGAACATATCATAATAATATAAAAAGTTTTCAAAAAATAAATTAAATACAATATCAATTATGATTAACCCTGCAATAATTAAAATATCAAAAGGTATCTTATCAACAAAACTCATGTGTATTTCGTCAGAATTTTTTCTATGTCCAACACTGTAAAACAGAAAAATTATATCAATAACTATTAATATAACAGCAATTATAATGAAGCATTAACACTTGTCTTTTACTCAATCTTTTCATTTTCCCAATTCCTTAAATGCTTTAGAATATTTAGTTAAATACTCTGTTGCAGCTTCTTCAACGAACATATCATCAACATCTGTATCTTCTACATTATCTTTAAGACTAGCGTAATCCAATATTACATATTTGGGAACATTATTTTTTAATATTACTGCAGTACCCTTTTCATCAACCATTCGCGCAACCTTAGAAAAATTCTGGTTTGCCTCTGTAATTGACACTAAGTTATCTAAATCTATTTTCATGTTTTCACCACCCTTTATAATATAATTTTATTATATGTTACATATAGGATAAATACAACCTATTTATTGTTTTAATTATCTCATTTTTAAGACTATTTTTCTTTTAGTATTTCTAAAATAGTTATCTAGCTTCAATCTCAAAAACAGTAGTTCTATAGTCTCAATAGGGTTAAATCAGCTCTCTAGCCACAACCCTACAATTATTTTAAACCTCACTCACTATAAAAATAGGGTTTCCAGCAATTTTATACACTCTTAAAATTATACTTAAGAGATTTCAAAACGCTGTAAACCCTTTATTTATCAACCTTTACTGCTTTGTTTATTATCACACTTTAGACATCAACACCACTGTCTCCACATGTTTGGAGTTGAGTTTATAGCTATCAATTCCGTCCTTTCAATCTAAGTTTTTATTGAGGCTCGTACTTGGAAACATATCTAAGTATTAAGAGTTGTTTTTGGGAATATATCTACTTGCTTTTTCGTTTCCATAACTTGGTTCTTATTTCTTCAGCATTTAGGCTGGCATAAGCAATTTATTTATTCAAAAAAACCATTTTCATGCAGCCCCATTTGAGCATGCATACTAACGATTCTAGAAATTCATATCTATTACAAGGGATTGTAGACTTATTCCTCCAAGCCATTTTTTAACTTCAGTCTCTGTTTTAGACATAATAAAAGCCGAGAATAATACGCCCAGCTTTCATTTACACACCCAATATCTATTTTTTTATCTTTTCAAATTCTTCTTCAGTTACATTCCCCTGATCCTTCAGTTCTTTGTACTGCCTAATTTCATATGCGTCACCTAAAGTTGTTTGTCTTAATGTAATAAGGTTGTTGTTATAAACCGGACATACTTTATATACATCATTCATTAATTTTTCCTCCTGTATACAAATTATCTTTCTTTGTAACCTTTTACTATTAATGCCATAAACCGATGCAACATTATGCTTCTTAAATATTTTCATTTCGCTATCATATGGGGCCTCTCTGTAATTGGATATCATGCAAAATATAATTAATCTGTCATTAAAAACATAAAGTACATTATATTTCTATACTAATTTCAGTAGCCTAACAATTTTTTTCTTGTTTCTTTGCCTTAATTAGCAGAAAATCCGGCTTATGAATGTTATCTTTATATTCCGAATATTGTTCCACAATTTCATCAGATGGTATTGGCTCTGCAATCTGTTCAACAATAAAGCCAGTTTTAATTAAAGTGTTAAGTATGCTTTCAAATGTTCTATGGTACTTAATAATGCCATCTTGAAACCACCTAGACTCCCTTTTCCCATCTATTGAGTAATTAGAAATATTTGCATATATCTTATTTCCATCTTTATCTCTTGTCCACCTATTGCCATACTTAAAGCATGTACTAAAAGGATGTTCTTGAGAAAAAACGAAAAATCCGCCATTATTTAGCAATCTATATACCTCTTCTGCTGCTTTCCTAAAGTCCATAATATAGTGTAGCGCTAAAGAACTAACAACTAAATCATAGCACCCATTAAGCGTATGTAAATCCTCAATAGCCAAGTTTTTATATATAATTTTTGAGGTGGAACATTCATTCTTAGCAATTTGTAACATTTTTTCAGATATATCAATTCCAACTACTTCATTAGCTCCCATTTCTATATACTTAATACAATGTTCACCATACCCACAACCAAGATCCAAAATACTAAGCCCATTAAGTGAAGGTAACATTTTGAACATGGCAGGAATTTCAACAAGTTCATTCGCATTAACTTTAGCTCTTAATTTCTTGTATGATTCAAAAAACAAATCATTATCATAAATATTTTGCCTGCTCATATTTATTATCCTCCAATGTAGTATTTCAACTAACAGAGTCTTTTTCTATCAAACACTCATCTAACTTTCTCATTTGCTGTAAATGATATAATAACAAAGTATTTTAAAACTCCAGAGCCCTGCTCATATTGTTATGTGATGGCGGGTGCATAAACTACCACTATTTAAGCTCTGTTTTTTTTCTTGATTTTTCCATTCTCTTCATATGCTTTTTTTTAATTGGTTTATCATTTTTTAGACTTTTAGAATAACTATCTCTTTTTTCAGATATTAATACATAATAATCATCTTCTT
>CAZXSM010000076.1:0-9375 GCA_964643255.1 uncultured Lachnospiraceae bacterium | reverse complement strand
CTAATTGAAGTTGATAGAAAAAGCCAAACGAGATATCCAAAGCAATCACTAAAAACACTTGGAAATTACGGAAGTAAACTTAATGAATACTTTGGAAATACTAATTAAAGAACATTTCATAACACTAATGCTAGTAATAAATACATTTTCTTTTACACTAATGGGATTAGATAAAAGAAAAGCAATCAAACACAAATTTAGAATACCAGAATTAACATTCTTCCTTTTATCATGCATCGGTGGCTATCTAGGTATCATTATTGGTGGTATAGCTTTTAAACACAAGACTAGCAAACTTAGTTTTAAGATTAAGGTATGGATTGGAATGATGATTAATATTTTGGCATTATTTTAATTATAATCAAGTTATTTTAATGCTTTTAAGAATTTCTTTACATAGATCAATCATAACTAATAGTAAAATTTCTTCAATAATTGTTATTTGCAGTTTATTTTATTACAATGAATGTAAGCACTACAAATTATTAGGAGGTAATTATGAAAATAGATTTTGAAGATATAAGATTTGGAAAACCAACTAGATGGATAAATGATAATTTAAATGAAGGAAAAAATCTAGAGCAGATTCAAAATCCTTTTAGTAATGAAGAGGAGTTCAATACAATTTCAATGTTTCTCCATTACCAAAAGGTAGCAAATGGATGGGATATAAATGATGTCGAATGGATATCATTAGTGAATATGCTATGGACCGATTATCAAAAAAGAGTGGAAAGAAATATTACAAGATCTAGAACTGTAATTATATCTCCAGGTGAGCAAAATCAAGTGGAAGTACCAACAAGCCCCTTCTCTTCATGGGTAAAATATAAAGGTATTTTAGAAAATAATGGATTTACACATGAGACAGTAAGTAATATTGAATCAGATAGTAATAGGATACTAAGACAACTTAGCTTAAATACTATTGATAGTGGATCGATTAAGGGTTTAGTTGTAGGTAGTGTACAATCAGGTAAAACTACGAATATGGCAGCATTGATGAGCATGGCTGCGGATGCAGGTTGGAATGTTTTCATTGTTTTAACCGGTATGATTGAGAAGCTAAGGGTACAAACGAGAGATCGTCTAAATGATGAATTATCAAGAACTAATGGAAGTGTACAGTGGGTGTCTGTAGGTGAGTACTCAGAGCAAAAATTACAAAACATAGATTTTAATAATAATCAAAAAGTACTAATAACATCACTTAAGCAAAAGCAAAGATTAGAGCAATTAATTAGATGGTTGTCAAGTGATGGTAACAAAGCGGACAGTATGAGAGTTCTAATTATTGACGATGAGGCAGATCAAGCTAGTATTGATACTGCAGATATAGATGAGACAGAAAGAAAAACAATTAATAATTTGATTGTCAATTTAGTAAATAACTGTGATTCAAAAGGTAAAAAACTAGATAGACCTTTAAAGGCAATAAATTATGTTGGTTACACAGCAACTCCTTATGCTAATGTTTTAAATGAAAGTTCCACAGAATCACTTTACCCAAAGGATTTTGTTGCTTTACTGAGCCAATCTAGAAGTTATATTGGACCTTCGCAAATTTTTGGGATAGAAGGTGAAGAGCAGTTTCCAGGTATAGATATTGTTAGAAACCTTGATGTTATTGATCCAAATGAGTTAGAGTCCATAAAAATGATTCATGATGGTGAAAGTTTTATGATAACTGAAGGTCTAAAAGAATCTATAAGTTATTTCATTGCAGCCGCGGCATCTCTAAGGTTACATAATTTTGGTAAACCAGTAAGTATGCTAGTACATACTAGTAATTTCAAGATACATCATGAGTATGTATGCGATGTAATTGTTGAGTGGCTGAAATCAAATCAAAATGAGGTTGTTGAGCAAATTAGACATATTTGGGAAAGAGAAACACATAGATTTAATATAGAAGACTTTAAAAGATCTAATCCATCTTATGAGCAAAATTTAAATAGATCATTAATACCACATAGTTTTTATGAGATTGAAGAAGAAGTGAAAAATATCTTGCGTACTATAAGTCCTATTGGATACGAGGAAGGTAATTTAGTTTATCACGAAGGTATGCATTATAGTATTGATAATAGTGACCATAATAATGCGGATGATAATGACTACCTCAGATTAGTATACCCAGATTCATCGAATAAAAATGTGTTAAGTAAAACTCCGATTTTTATGGTTGTAGGAGGAAATACACTTTCAAGAGGAATAACTATTGATGGTCTAGTATCAACATATTTTTTACGCTCATCTGCGGCATCAGATACATTAATGCAAATGGGGAGATGGTTTGGTTTTAGGATTAAATATGAACTATACCCAAGAATCTGGATGACTGATAAAACAATAAATGAGTTTGAGTATCTTTCTATACTAGATCATGAACTTAGAGGAGAAATTCATCAACATAATGCAATGAACTTACTTCCTACAGAGGTTGGATTTAGACTTAGGACTTCACCACAAAACATAAGATTAATGTTAACGGCTAAAAATAAAAGTCAATCCGCAATAACAAGTGAGTTTGATTTTACAGGCGCTAGTATTCAAACAACTACATTTGATAAAAATATTGAAATGCTGCAAGAAAATCTTGATCGAATGGAAGATTTTATTGATAGTTTGGGAACTCCAATAATTAATGAAAGAAATAGTACAAGCTCAGTGTATTGGGAGAATATTGATTTTTTTGAAATTAAGAAATTTATCGAAAAATATAATTTTAGCAAAAGTAGTAGAGTAAGTAGCAATATAAGTTCACTGTTAGATTGGAACACTAATATGTATGAAAAAGGGAATTTTATGAAATGGAATGTTATTGCTATCGGTGTTGGTAAAGCAAATGAAGTTGGAAATGACTGGGTACTTAAAAATTTCTCATTTAATAAGGTAAATCGTTCTAAGCTTTCCAAAAAGAGCATTATTGACGATATTAGATTAAAAGTTCTTAGAGGACCAGGAGACTTATATAAAGATATAGACTTAACTACTATAGATAATAAAGACCTTATTGAGAAGATAAAAAGAAATAAAACAGAAGATTATATAGAAATAAGAGAAGAGCTTGGTTTGCAAAATACACCTCAACTGATGTTGTATAGAGTTGACCAGAATTCTCCTGCAGCAGAAGACTCAAGAGATAGAGAAGACTTAAATTCAGGAGTAGATATAGCGGGGTTATATATTTCAATACCAGGTAGTAAAACTGCTCGTGGATTTGCGACGCACTTAACTATAGAGTTACCCGAAAATAAAGAATTAGATTATGATGAGTTGGAGACAGAACTATGAAGATAGAAGTTTTAGAGTTTGGAAAAAACACTCATCTAGGAAGTAGCGTTCTACGAGTCTTGCAAAACGATCACACACCTAAAACTGACTTACTAGTTCGTGAAGTAGTTCAAAATTCCTTAGATGCAGCACGAGACAATGCTGAATATGTAAACATTGATTTTACGGTTGGGGAATTTATCAGTGAGAATCTTGCCGCTGAGTTGGAAAAAGTTGGTGATCAGATTGCTAGTGATTATCCAAGGACGCAAAAATTTATTTCAATTAGAGATAATAACACTACTGGTTTGACAGGAGCTTTGAATCATAATCGGGTTGACGGTCAAAACTATGGTAATTTAGTGAAGTTAGTTTATGATGTAGCCAAACCTCAAGAACAAGTAGAAGCAGGAGGTTCATGGGGTTACGGTAAGACCATTTACTATAGAATGGGAATAGGTGTTGTAATTTTCTACTCAAGAATAATTAATGAGGATGATGAATATGAGGAAAGATTGGCAATATCAATGGTCGAAGACGAAACAAAGACTAAAACATACATTCCACCATATTCCGGCGTGAACTCAGGTAAAAGACCAACAAAAACAGGTGTTGCGTGGTGGGGTAACTTGGATGAGTTCGGTCATTCCTATCCAATCGACGACCCAGTAACTATAAAAAGAATACTTAGTATTTTTGATATTGATCAATATTCAGGTAGTGATACAGGTACTAATGTTATTATTCCATATATAAATGAAAAAGAGATACTGGCGAATAATATTGTAACTAATAAATCTAACTTTGCCACTATTGATGTTTACAATGATTTATCTTCATATATTTCCGCATCTATTCAAAGATGGTATGCACCAAGATTAGATAACCCAGTAAACACTAACAATACTACCTATTTGAAGGCCACAGTTAATAATAAAAAAATTTTAGAGGATAAGTATTTCACACTTATAAAATCTATGTTTAATTATGCGATCACGAATAACATTAGCACACTTCCAACAGGTCTTGATCATTCGAAGTTGAAAAGAACACCGATAATGATACAAAATATGGCTGGTGCTTACTTAAGTGAGAGTGAGGTAGGATATCTTGTATATGGATCTTTATCATATAAAGACTTGAATATGCAATCACCAGGTGATATTACAGACGTTTATTATAAATCAAATATTTCTTATGAGGATACTGATAATAAACCAGCTATTTTTACTTATTGTAGAAGGCCGGGAATGATTATAAATTATGAATCTAAAACAGATTGGACAAATAGTATTTTTTCGAAAGAAGAAGATGAGTATATTATAGGTATATTCGTTTTAAATTCTGATGTTAGTATTACATTTGATAATAATCGTACATTTAGCTTAGAGGAGTATGTTCGACAGTCAGAGCAAGCAGATCATGTTTCTTGGCAAGATCATTCGAAGTTTGGCAATAATCCAGGGATTATTAGAAGATTTAAGAATAGAGTAAGAGTAAATATTAATGATGCATTCAAGGAAGAGATAATTGAGGCGCCAACTACAAATGACGGAAAGTTAGGAATGCTTGCAGGTAAATTGTTTTTGCCACCAAGCGACTTCGGAAAACGTGCTAGTATGCCGGTTAAGCGGGACAAACCAAATACTATTATCAACATAAAAAATAAAGAAAGTATAATTAAAGTTATGCATAACGAGACTAGGTTTTTTGGAGAGTATATAGAAGTCCCGTATGAAGTTAAAATTATCAAAGATGGTGAATATTTAGTTGAAACTGAACTATACATTAATGTGGATGGGACAAAGACAACTATAAGTAAATATGAAGAAAGTACAGAAGCTGTTTCTCCGATCTTTATAGGTAAGTATACATCAATAATATCAAACAGACTTAGATATGAGTTTGATCAGATACATGATGAGCATAATGTGGTTGTGTATAGGACAAAGGGTAATAGAGCATATAAATGTTCCTATATTACGACGTTAAACCGTGGAGATGTGGTAAATGGAACTCTAAGGATAAGTAGTGTTGAAAAAAGATTATTACCGATAATAGACATAAGTGTAAAAGGAGTAAAGTCAGATGAATAGAAGTTTTTTATATCCTACTTTAAATGATGAACTACTTGAAAATCTTAAGATTACAGTATATGAGCAGCTTTTTTATACAACGGATAAATTTGGAAAACAAGTAAGAGTAAATATTGATAATGAAGACGCAAGCAATATTATAATGAATGACACCGAAGGTATATGGAATGCTGAGTTCAATGACCTCATTATCGAGCAAAAGATAGTTTTAGGTAATTGCAAAGTTTTGTTTGGAAATCAAGGAATAGCAAAGAAAGATTCGTTAATTGGTGTATCAGTTAGTTGGTGGTCAAAAAGTTCAAAACGAAGAGAATCATATAAGATAGACACTATAAGTATTGATGATAGTAAGAAGAGCCTAAGCGTAACACTAACGTTTCCATCATCATCTTTTAGAAAGCAAGTTAATTACAGTGTTAACTTGTTTAGTTTAGATAATAGTAATGAAAATTCAATTTATGCAAACTCTCAAGGATTAATTCTAGGCAACGTTTTTGAATCAAGATTAATATTAGAAGGAGCAGGATCGATATTTCCAATTGTTTCAATATCCGATGCAAAATCACCTCTTTGGTATCTAAACTGTGATTGGACAGACTATAACGATTCATTCAGTGATTCTGTTGTTTTGATCTTAAACAAAGAACATAAAAACTATAGATATTTAGACTCAAATGATTCAAAAAACTATAATAATGAAATGTTTATAGAAGTTATGATAAGTGTTACAGTTCAAATAATTATGACTGCAGTAAATAAAGGGGATATTGAAGAAATAACAATAGATAGAAATCTGGTGACAGGATCTATAGGGGAGTTAATAAAATACTATATAGATACATATAAAATTAGTTCATATGATATTACTGAGGTAAACAAATCAATAGTGAAAGGTGTTAGAAATAATGGCTAGAAATAAATATTTACCGCGAACGGAAGCATTGAAGTTATTACATGAATACTCGATTGATGAGTTAAAATCTAAGATTAATGAAAGTGATTATTATTGCAAAGGTATTAGGGACGAACTTGTGAAAAGGAATGTTCAAATACTATTTAAATATTTTAGATATAATGGACAGCATGATTTTGCAATAAAAGATAAGAAAAAGTATGATCTACTACTAGCTTTAGAAATTTATGATTATTTTAATAATGAATTTATAGAGGGACACAAATTCACACTAAGTGACGCTTCAAATGAGGAGTTTTGGACATATGTCTCGGTATTGATTGTTCCGGATATTGTTAATATGAGATGGGGAAGTAAAAGTTATAATAGATATTGTGGGACGGGTTCAAGAATCTATTTAAGCTACTTGTGGTGGTATGTTCACCTATCTTGGCAAGGTAGTAAAGAAGAGACATATAAAGTTTTGAACGGTAACACAACGGATATTATCATGAACTTAGTGGATAGAGCAGGGCCTAATGGCTACAGGATAGATCTATCAAGGAAAATAATGTATGAATATTCTAAAGTTGACAGAAATATACACTCTTCAGCAGACACAACTATCTTTAGAAGAATTATGGTGATAAACAACTCACAGTTATCAACAATGGAACCTTCTCTTTATAACAAAGGAGTGGATGGGTACGTAGACGACTTATTTAAGCAAGTTGGGTTAGTTGAAGAAGACGGTAAGTATGTCTAGGGAGGAAACAATGACATTAAGAGAAGAAATTGCTGAACATTTCGCTAGTGATAAATTAGGTGTTAGAGAGATAACCAGTATACCTAAGAAGTATTTAACATATACAGTAAAGCAAAAAGGTTATTATGGAGTTGCTATTAAAAATGTAAAATTAATTGATATCCATGAGTCTTTTGAAGGGGCCGAAATCAGTACAGTTTTTATTGAAAATGATAATGGTGTAGACGAAAGTTTTATATTATTATCAAGTGATGAGTATTTAGGTAAAATGAAGTTCACTCACATTTGCGAAGATTTTGTAAAATTAGGTCATGATAATACATATAGGGAGAAGGTCCAATCAGATCCATATTTATGGTGGAAAGAATGGGGAATGTTGTTAGGCGATACGCGTTCAAGAAAAAGCCCATATTCTGTGTTAGGTGAGTTGTGGGTCTATTATAATGAGTTGAAATCAGGAAATAAATCTATTAGTTGGGAAGGTAGTAAAGGTAAGAATCATGATTTTGAAAGTGACAATTATAATATCGAGGTAAAATCAACAATATCTTTATTTAATGAAGAGATAACTGTTTCAAATAACTTCCAACTAGAATCTAATAGGAAACTATACTTAGATTATATTATTATGCAAGAAAATATTGAAGGAATCAGTATAGATGATATAATAGTTAAATTGACAAGTGTTGGGATCGATATAGACTTTTTAGAAAAAGAAATGAAAGAACTAAGAATACCTGCGAACAGTATGTCTAGAAGAAGCAAGTACAAAATATTAGAGTATAGAAGATATACAGTTGACGATAATTTCCCTCAGATAAACTCACGTTCATTTAAAGATGGGAAGGTACCGCAAGGAGTAAAAAAAGTATCATATCAAGTAAGTTTAGATAAGCTTGATTTTGATCAAAAAAATTGTATTTAGAAGGTTGGTTGGTTAATTTGTTGAAAATTGTAGAAGCGTTCTCTGGATTAGGGAGCCAAGCGAAAGCTTTGAGTAATTTAGGTGTTACTTTTGAGGTATTAAACACAATAGATTGGGATATAAATGCAATATATGCTTATGACATATTGCATAATGGGGAACAAAACTTATTAGAGTATGAGCATCTTTCAAAAAATGATTTGCTGGAAATATTATCTAAATATGATTTGAGTGCAAATGGTAAAGAACCGTTGAATAGCAAGTCACTATCATTAATGAAGAGAGAAACTCTTATGAGAATTTATGCCTCAATAAAAAGAAGTTCTAATTTAGTTAATATTCAACAAGTTACCGCAAAAGATTTTACAGAGAGAATTGATTTATTTACATACTCATTTCCTTGTCAAGATTTATCACTGAGTGGTAACTGGCACGGAAATGAAGGTGGAATTGATCGTGATGCAAATAATAGATCGAGTATGTTGTGGGAAGTTGAAAGAATATTATTTGAAATGAGAGATGAAGACTATAAACTACCTAAATTTATGCTAATGGAGAATGTAACAGCAATACGATCATCACGTCATATTAAAAATTTCAAAGAATGGAAAAATGTATTAGAGAGTCTGGGATATGTAAATATTGTGTATGACTTAAATGCAATAGACTTTGGTATTCCACAGAATCGAAAAAGGACTTTTATGATAAGTGTACTAGTGGATGATTTAATTGAAAAAAATCTGGTGTTAAAGTACTTCGATGAAAATAATTTAGAGAAGAACTCTAAACTATTTACTTCAAAAAAGATATCTGTTAAAGATATACTTAAATTAGATTATTCAAATACTACATACATGAAAGAGGCTTTGATTAGCATACCAAATGAGACCAAATCTCGAAAGAAAATATATTTAGAAAATCCAAAGATTTATAAGACAGATAATTATTTTTATAGAGATATGGTCAGAACTATTACTACCAAACAAGATCGCCACCCAAATTCAGGAGTGATTGAGATAGATTTTGAGATAAAAGGGAAATCTAAATTTAGATATTTAACACCGAGAGAATGTTTTATGTTTATGGGATTCGCCGAAAGAGATTTTCAAAGGTTAGTTGATAATAATTTTAGCTCAAGAAAGAATACGGATTTTCTTACAAGAGACAAGCTTAATAAGCTGGCAGGAAATAGTATCGTTGTACCAGTTTTAGAATCAGTTTTTTCTCAAATATTGGAAGTTCAAAAGTTACTAATTCAAAATAAGTGATAAAAGTATGATTGAAAATAATCATATTTTTTAAATTGTTGAATCTTATTAAATAAAGTTATTTTTATCTTAATTAATTGAAAGAACTTAGATTAAATATTATAATCTCGAGTTTGACACTTAAACATAAACGAATCCGAATAAACCTTATA
>CAZXSM010000075.1:1882-9459 GCA_964643255.1 uncultured Lachnospiraceae bacterium | reverse complement strand
AAACATAGGCGTATGCGTGAAAATTTAGTACAAACCATTACCAAAACCATTACTACATGACTAAAAACATTGATATGAAAGGGGTCAGTTGAGCCCCCTCAACTCCATCAATATATCCATGGAGTTATTATTTGAATCAAATTTAATAGACTAAAGAACAATGCTTTGAACTCTAAATGTTAGGGTTTGGAGCATTTTTTTGTATTATAGAAGAAGTTAAGATTAAGCTTAGGTATTAATAGATCGTTTATAGAATATTATGGAATTAAAGATGTATAAAGCTTATATAAGGAAAGATTATGGACGACAATACAAAATATCCTAGTAATTATTACAATCCTGTAGATTTAAGAAATTTACTAAGACTTTTAGCCAGTCAAAATACCATGTGGACAAGAAGCTATGTAGTAAGCTACATTTCTAACATAGACGACCTTCCCGTATTAGAAAACCGGCTTTATGTTAATGTAATGGACTTTACAAAACTTTTTAATATATATTATGGTGATGAAAGTTCAGATATATTTGATGGTTTATTCCGAGCTTATGTAAGAGAATTAATTAATACTCTAAAACTATTAGTGGAAAACTTCACTGGTCAAACAATTAATACCCAGCAAGCATTGATCAAAGCCCGGGAAGACTGGAATAATGCAGGTAATGAACTTGCTTTGTTTCTATCAAGTATAAACCCATACTGGGAATATACTCAGTTTCAAAGATTAATATCAGATCATATAGAAATGACAATAGACCAAATAGACCAGCGACTTATAAAGAACTATGATTACGAAATCCATCAATATGATTTTATAGAATATCATAGTCTTATGATTGCTGATATATTAGTTAATGGAATTATTGATATGTTTTATTAGAACTAGATATTTAATAAGCAATTTATTTTATCTTGCATAATATAATATATAATTCTAGCTGGAGATTTATAAATGAATGATATAAGTGTGAACAAATATAAAATCCAAGATGTCCTATATTATGAAAATGAACCATTACTATCTATTACTATAAACTATCCCTATTTTAATTTAAACAAATACAGGCTATTTGCTAAACACCTAAATAATTTCTATTTTTCAAAACTTGTTATAGGTTCAAAGGACTATATATGTATGTTATATAGACTAGCTATATCACAATATGAATACGCTTCTTTAAATAATTTTCCTTTTAGAGTATATGAATATTATATTGATTTTGAAATAGCTTACAGTGAGAATTGTACCCTTAGTCTATACTATGATACCTACACCTACACAGGTGGTGCCCATGGGTCAACAATAAAAAAATCAAATACATGGAATCTTGACTTAGGCAAGGAAATGTCCCTTGAAGATTATATTGTAGACTCCGTAAATTACAAAGAATTTGTTATAGATGGAGTTATTAATATGATTGAAGCTACTAAAGGGACCTCTCAGTACGTGTATTTTGATGAATATGAAAAACTAGTTAAGGATACATTTGATGATGACAATTTTTATTTAACTCAAGAAGGCCTAAATATATACTTTCAACAGTATGATATTGCTCCATATTCATCAGGAATTCCTACTTTTACATTTCCTTATGAAAACACAAATGTTATAGAGCCTTATTGCGTTAAAGACTAATAAAATAATACTTTTGACGGTAGTCATTATCTATGATAAAATTATTAGATGATACAGATTATGGAGGGTTTTATGAAGAAGAAGATAAATTTAATTTTAATTATAACTTTAGTAGGTTTTGTTTTTATGGTAGGGTGTTCTAATAAAGCAGATTATCAATTTTCACAACCTGAAGAAGGGGACACAGTAGCAGAGATAATTGTTGAAGATTATGGATCCATCTTTGTGAGGTTTTTTAAAGATGAGACTCCTAAAGCTGTTGAAAACTTTGTATCTTTGGCACAAGATGGTTACTATGATGGATTATTATTTCATAGAATTATTGAAGACTTTATGATTCAAGGTGGTGACCCAACAGGAACTGGTGCTGGTGGTGAAAGTATATGGGGAGAACCTTTTGAAGATGAGTTTGATGAGAATCTTCATCCCTATAGGGGCTCACTATGTATGGCAAATAGCGGACCTAGTACTAATGGAAGCCAGTTTTTCATAGTACAAAGTAGTCAGTTATATGATGAGAAGACATTAGGACAAATAGAATTCGTTTACAATAAGGAATTTAACGATGGTGCAAAGGAAAATTATAGTCAAGTTGGAGGAGCACCATGGCTTTATGGCGGACACACGGTTTTTGGACAAGTTTATGAAGGATTAGATATTGTTGACGAAATTGTAAAAGTGGACAAATTAGATCCAAATGCAGGGGTTCCTGCTGAAGAAATCATTATAGAAACAGTAAAGGTGTTTGAATATAAATAAAATGAAAGGAGTATCTAATGAGTAGCAAGTATGTTATCAATGGGTTTAAATTTTCTTCAGAAGAAGAATACAACATAGCGTATGAAGATTATGAGGCAATTAGCTTCTTTATGGAAAAAGCAGACTTATCAGATCCGGATTCAATTTATAAATTATATAATAGGTTAATTGAAAGAAACACTTTTCAAACTATAGTTGGATACTCCTATTTAAAAGATTTACAAGATAAAATAATAGAAGCAGAATATAAAACTTTAGATCAACTAGAAGAAATACCTGTTGAAAACTTTATTGAACCATCAGAAAACATAGAGGCTGTTAGCTTAGAACACTATAAAGAATTATCCCAGACAAATAAAGAAAAACATGTGAATGCTAGAGTAATTAATATTATACTTACAATAGTAATAGTCATCATGTTTATTATAGCCTTACAAGCTGATAAAACAGTGTTTACACAGTTTGAACAAGACATGGTAGACAAATATGCAGCTTGGGAAGAAGAGTTAACAGAAAGAGAAAATCAACTAATTGAAAAGGGGATTTCAATAGAGGACTAAATCAAGGAAGGAGTACATTGTGGGAAAACTTAATATTCTTGTTGTTGATGATGAAGCAAGAATGAGAAAAATACTTAATGATTTTTTAACTAAAGAAAATTACAATGTTATAGAGGCTGAAAATGGAGAAGAGGCCTTAGATCTATTTTTCAATAATAGTGATATAAATATTGACCTTATCATTCTTGATGTTATGATGCCTAAAGTTGATGGCTGGCAAGTATGTCGTGAAATCAGAGAATATTCTGATGTTCCTATAATTATGCTCACAGCCAAAGGTGAAGAGCAAGATGAACTTCAAGGCTTTAAATTAGGAGTAGATGAATATATATCTAAACCATTTAGTCCAAAGGTTTTAGTAGCAAGAGTAGAAGCAGTGCTTAGAAGGACCAATACTCTTGACCTAGAATCTGTAGAGGTTGGTGGTATCTATATTGATAAGACAGCTCATAAAGTTGAAGTAGATGGAGAGCCAGTAGAACTTAGTTTTAAAGAGTTTGAACTATTAGCATATTTTATACAAAATGAAGGGGTAGCACTATCCCGAGCTAAAATACTTAATAGTGTATGGAACTATGATTATTTTGGTGATGCAAGAACTATTGATACTCACGTTAAAAAACTAAGAAGTAAATTAGGCGACAAAGGTAAATATATAAAAACAATATGGGGTTTAGGTTATAAATTTGAGGTTGACGAATAATGTTTCAATCGTTAAAAGAAAAATCAAAAAAATTTATTAATAACAATATTAAGATTAGAAAAGATGTAAGAAGACGGTATTCCCTTAGGATGAAAATGACCCTAACTCTCACCATTCTTATAGCTGCAACAATCTTCATGATTTGGCTATTTAATCAAATATTTCTAGAAGATTACTATATACATAGTAAGATTCAAGTGTTAGATGAAACATATAATTTGATTAACAGGTCATATAGTGGTGAAGAAGAAACGCTAAGTAGTGAAGATATATATGAAATTCAAAGAATAAGCGAAACAAGGAATGTAAGAGCTTATGTCATTACAGATGATTTGAAATTGGAATTTCCTAAAGTTGATGAAGAAGATAGTGAATATATAAGTATATTTTCTATACTACAAGACTACTTTTTTAGAGGTATAAACAAAGATCTTTCTGTAGAGGAATTAGAAAATGCAGATTATTATAATATATATCAACTTCATGATGCAAGAATAGATGCAAGTTATGTAGAGTTAATTGGTAACTTAGAGAATGATTATATTGTATATATTAGAACTAACCTAGATAGTATTCAAGAAAGTGTTTCAATATCTAACAAGTTTCTTGCAATAGTAGGTTTTGTTGCAATTATAGTTGGTGCACTTATAATGTTATATGTTAGCAATAAATTTACAAAACCAATTCTAAAGCTTTCAGAAATTGCTAAAAAAATGACCAACTTAGATTTTACTGTAAAGTATAAAGTGGAAACATATGACGAGATAGGAATTTTAGGTGAATGTATTAATTCCTTATCTGAAAAGTTAGAAGATACTATTTCGGAATTAAAAACCGCCAATAATGAATTAAGATTAGACTTAAATAATAGAATCAAAGTAAATGAAAGGCAAAAAGAATTCGTATCTAACGTTTCCCATGAGCTAAAAACACCAATAGCTATAATACATGCATATGCTGAAGGACTAAAAGAAAATGTTTATGAAGATGAAGAAAGCTGTGATTATTATTGCGATGTTATTATAGACGAGACAGCTAGAATGAATCAAATTGTTAAAAGACTAATTTCTCTTAGCCAGCTAGAATCAGGTGAAAGTCAAATTGAGTTTGAACATTTTGATATTGTAATGTTAATTAGGTCAATGTTAAATTCTAAGTCTATACTTTTTGATAAGGAAGATATAAGGTGTATCTTCAACCATACAGATTCTATTTATGTATGGGGAGATGTGTATATGGTAGAAGAAGTGCTAGATAATTATATTAGTAATGCAATCAATCATGCAGATAATGAGAAAATTATAAAAATCACATTAGAAGAAAAAGAAGAAACAGTTAGAATTAAGGTTTTTAACTCAGGAGAGAAAATTCCTGAAGATGAACTTGACAAACTGTGGGATAAGTTTTATAAAGTGGATAAGGCAAGAACTAGAGAATATGGTGGAAGTGGGATTGGACTTTCAATTGTCAAGGCTGTTATGGATTCTCTAAATCAAGACTATGGAGTTAACAACTATAATAATGGTGTTGAGTTTTGGTTTGAGTTAGATACAAAGTCTAGTTGATTTTTACACCAATCTAAAGTGGAAAATGCAAAGTTTTAAACATTAAAGACGATATATAAGTAGTTACAAATAATATTTTGAATAGAGGAAGATGATGAAAAAAATTATTTTGTTTATCTTAATAAGTATATTATTTACAGGTTGTACCAATGTTATAGAATTAAATGATGATGAAGAAGAAGCTATTATTAATGAGATGACAGATGTTATTTTATCTCATGATAAAGACTATCAACAATCAGTTAATGGTAACCAAGTAAATAATGTAGATAAGGTACAAAGCAAAGTTGAACTTGATGAAGAAAAGACAGAAGAACAAGTAGAAGAAGAAACAAAAAATCAAATAGAAGAAGAAACAGAAGAACAAGATAAAATAGACCAAGAAAAATTTGTGAATCATTGGAACTTTAATGATAATATACGAATAGAGCTATCAAACTATGAAATACAAAGTCTTGCATCAAATGATCTTGATGATTATTTTTTTATAGAAGCTGGTAACATGCCAGATAATTCTACTTTGCAGGTTGAGTTTAATGTGGTTAATCACTCTGATGAAGAAATAAGTTTTGACATGCTTAATTCTTCTGTTGGATTTTATGTAGAGATTGATAACGAGATATATAAACCATTAAAGACTTACTTGCCTAATGATATGCAGTTTATGAATATTGATTTGGCTGGCAAAGAAGAAGAACAAGCTATTTTACTGTATAGCATACCGATAGAAGCAAGCATTAACGATATGAAGCTTACTGTTAATAAATATAAACAAGCTTCTTCCCAAGTAGCAGTATTAGTTTTAGAATAAAAATGACTCAAAGTTATGTATTCATCATAACTTTGAGCCACTTATTTATATATAATATGGGGAGGAGAGTGTGAAAAAAACTTTTAGCTTCACTAAAAAAACTATTTCACTACTATTTATAGTATAATCCCAAAATATGATTAAAGTATTAAAGTAATAAAAACAAATTGTAAACTTTATTGTTCACAGTTTGTTTTCAAATATAAAAGAAAATGATGGAGGCTTTTTAATGGAACATTTGATAATTCCAGATAATTATAAATCAGTATTAGATATTAAAGAAACCCAAGTTGCTATTAAGTTTTGCAAAGATTTTTTTGAAAGAGAACTTGCTAGGCAACTGAATTTAGCACGTGTATCCGCACCGCTTTTTGTTAAACCAGAGACAGGATTAAATGATAATCTAAGTGGAGTAGAAAGACCAGTACAGTTTGGTTTAAAGGAACAGGATAATGCTAAAGTTGAAATAGTACATTCATTAGCCAAGTGGAAAAGATTGGCTCTTAAAAAGTATTGTTTTGAATATGGAGAAGGTCTCTATACTGATATGAATGCTATAAGAAGAGACGAAGTTACTGGTAATATTCATTCGATTTTTGTAGACCAGTGGGACTGGGAATTAATTATACATAGAGAAGAAAGAACTATGGAGTCATTAAAAAGCATAGTAAGAAAAGTATATGCATCTTTAAAGATAACAGAAAAGGCTCTAAATACTGAATATATTTTTCTGGAAGAAATTCTACCAGATGAAATCTTTTTTATAACTTCCCAAGACTTAGAGGATATGTATCCAGATTCTAGTCCTAAAGAAAGGGAGTATAATATATCTAAAAAACATGGTGCAGTATTTATATCACAAATAGGAGGTAAACTTAAATCTGGTAAGCCTCATGATGATAGGGCACCTGACTATGATGACTGGGAACTTAATGGAGATATTATAGTATATTACCCTGTACTTGATATAGCTTTAGAGCTTTCGTCTATGGGTATTAGAGTTGATGTAGAAAGACTTAGAAAACAGTTAGAAATTTCTAATTGTATGGATAGGGCTGATCTACCATTCCAAAAGTCACTTCTTAACGGTGAATTACCATATACTGTTGGTGGTGGAATTGGACAGTCCAGAATGTGTATGTTTTTTTTGAAAAAGGCACATATAGGAGAAGTACAATGTTCTGTATGGCCTCAAGAAACAATTGATGTGGCTAAAGAGAATGGTATCTATTTGTTATAAGGTAATAAGGTAGAATGGGGATAAATTATGAGAATAGTTATCGTTGGGGAAGGAAAGGTAGGCCATACTCTTGTAAAAGAGCTTTCACAAGAAGGCCATGATATTGTAATTATTGATAATAATGTAAATGTGGTGGAAAGATCATTAAACACCTCTGATGTGATAGCAATAAAGGGTAATGGAGCTAGTTATAATGTACTAAAGCAGGCAGAGGCCGGCAAGGCTGATGTGTTAATTGCAGCAACTTCTAGTGACGAGGTTAATATGCTTAGTTGCATGATAGCTAAGAAACTTGGTGTTAAAAG
>CAZXSM010000075.1:0-1782 GCA_964643255.1 uncultured Lachnospiraceae bacterium | reverse complement strand
GTGACGAGGTTAATATGCTTAGTTGCATGATAGCTAAGAAACTTGGTGTTAAAAGTACTGTGGCTCGTATTAGAAATCCAGAATATTCTGAACAGCTTTTCTTTATGAGAAATGAACTAGGACTTGATATGTCTATTAATCCGGAATTTACAGCGGCAAAAGAAATATCAAGAATACTACGTTTCCCTACTGCCCAAAAAATAGAAACCTTTTCAAGGGAAAGGGTAGAACTTATTCAAATAATTGTTGAAAAAGATTCTATGCTTGATGGCCAAGTCTTATTAACTATCGGATCAAGATTTAAGTCTAAAATATTAATTTGTGCAATTGAGAGAAAAGGCCAAGTGATAATTCCTAGTGGTAATGTAATTTTGCAAGCAGGAGATGAAATTTATTTAACTGGGTCTGTTGGTCAAATTACTAAGTTCGTAAAAAATACAGGATTATATAAAGAAAAGATAGGAAATGTCATGATAATCGGTGGTGGAAGGATTTCTTATTATCTAGCTAAAATGCTTGAAGATGTAGGAATTGAGACCACAATTATCGAAAAAGATTATGAGAGAGCTAAATATTTAAGTAAAGAATTACCAGAGGCCATGATTATTAACGGAGATGGTACCAATCACGAATTGCTTTTAGAAGAAGGCATTAGCGATATTGATGCCTTTGTAGCCCTCACAGGAAATGACGAAGAGAATATTATAGTTTCTATGTATGCAAATAAATTTAAGACAAGAAAAATAATAACTAAAGTCAATAATTTGGATCTTGCTCATCTATTAAATGAACACTTATTAGACACGGTAATTTCCCCTAGATACTTAACGGCAAGTCAAATTATTCAGTATGTTAGAGCACTACAAAATTCTATGGGAAGTAATGTACAAACTCTGCATAGAATCATTGACGATAAAGTTGAGGTTCTTGAATTTTTAGTTAAAGTAAGGCATGATTTTCTAGGTGTTAAATTAAAAGATATAAAATTTAAAGATAATTTGCTTGTTTCATGTATTGTACGCGACAAAGAAATTATAATACCAGGTGGGGATGATATAATCGAAATAAATGATAACGTGATAGTTGTTACAACAATACCATATTTGAGAGACTTAAGAGATATAGTTAAATAGTTTGAAAAGTATATATATGTGGAGAAAAATATGAATGTTAAAATGGTATTATATATTTTAGGTTATATTATGAGATTAGAAGGGGTTATATTGGTTTTACCTACCATTGTGGCACTTTATTATAAAGAAAATACAGTATCAGCCTTTATTGCTACAATAATAGTAGTTTCTGTTTTAGGCTTTATGATTTCCTATAAAAAACCTAAAAACACAATTATTTATGCCAAAGAAGGCTTTGTTATAGTAGCCTTATCTTGGCTTGTATTATCATTATTTGGAGCCTTACCTTTTACTCTTAGTGGAGAAATACCTAGTTATATAAATGCAGTTTTCGAAACAATATCAGGATTTACTACTACAGGATCTAGCGTTCTTACTGATGTTGAAGTTATGTCTAATGGACTCTTGTTCTGGAGGTCCTTTACCCATTGGATAGGTGGTATGGGGGTCTTGGTCTTTGTAATTTCCATAGTACCACTTGCAGGTGGTAGGTCTATGTATATTATGAAGGCTGAGGTTCCAGGAACTTCAGTAGATAAACTTGTTCCCAAAATAAAAGAATCAGCTAGAATTTTATATTTAATTTATATTGTGATGACGATTATATTAATTATACTTTTGCTTTTAGGTGGAATGCCATTATTTGATA
>CAZXSM010000074.1:0-9514 GCA_964643255.1 uncultured Lachnospiraceae bacterium | reverse complement strand
TATCATTTTAATATGCTACATTTAACTACTTTTATTTATCTATTGTTACATAATTATAGCACAAATTATATTTAACAGAATAATTATATAGATTTTGTAAATAATATTTCTATGAAAAAAAAAATTTTTAAAAAATTTTTGAAGTGTGGATTGCTTGGCTGGTGTCTAGAATGTACTTGGACGGGAATACTTTCATTATTTGCTAAAGATAAATCCTTATCATGCAAAACCTCTCTATGGATGCTACCTATATATGGATTGGCATCTTTTCTCCTACCAATAAGCAAGAAGCTCAAAGATAAAAACATTTTATTAAGAGGAGGCTTTTACACAATTTGTATATATATTGTAGAATATTCATTAGGAATTTATTTAAGAAAATATGGTATTCAACCTTGGGATTATAGTAAGGAAAAATATAACTATAAGGGTGTAATTAGGTTAGATTTTATACCTGTTTGGTTTTTTGTAGGTCTACTATATGAATATTTGTTAGATAGACAGACATTTGAAAATATATAATATAATAATAATCCTAGCTCTGTTTTTTAAATATTTTCACATTTAAAGTAATTGACCACATACTTAGTAGTATATTTTTTATTAAGTGTGAAACAATATAAATGATATTAAAAATTTTATTAGGAGGAGTTTTATGAAGAAAAAGCTATATTTATTACTAGCTATTTGTACTATATCCATCTTAGTCCTAGTAGCATGTACAGAAAATAATGGAACAAATGAAACAGAAGGAACTACAGAGTTACCTACAGAAACAGAAACTATGCCTGAAACCCCTGGTCCAACTGAAGTCCCAGGAAATAATGGAACAAATGATGATAATGATACCGGAGATATGGATGACGACGGTCTTATTGATGATATAGGAGACGATTTAGAAGAAGGTGCGAATGACCTAGGAGATACTATTGATGAAGGCCTAGATAATGGCACAAACGAAGGAACAGGTGATACAGGTAATGGTACTGGTGCAGGTAATGGTAGTGGCAATGGTGCAGGTACAGGTGCTCCATAAAAACACTAACTATATTAGTAGCTTTATATTATCATATCAAAGATTATAACATTATTTAGTCATCGTATATTAAAAAATAGATTTTGAAAACAAATGGGACCACCCTAGCCATTAAACATATATTTCATTAACAGCCAGGAGTGATCCCATTTTATTAAGTTATTTTTATTTAAATTATTTCTTATTAAGTTTATAGGAAGGCCCATAATGCAATGATAAGCAATATAATAATAATGGGTAGAAAAACTATAAAAGAAGAAATAAACATTGCTAAAAAATCATTCTTTTCTAATTCAACATTCTCTTCTTCAATTTTTTCAACGCTTTCATTAGACTCAATCTTATCAGGATTATCATCACAAGTTTTAGCTTTGTTTTTATCCTTAAGCCATTTAAAAGCTCTGTCTATCTTTTTCTGCAATAACATTACATATAACCTCTTTACATATATCCTAAGTATTATAACTTAATATCTATATTACTTTACTAGTTGTCATTCTAATCATCTTGATTTAATTTATGGTGACAAGCTACAAAATGACCTGGTGTGACTTCCTCAAGTTCAGGAACTACTTCACTACATATCTCAGTAGCATATCTACATCTTGTATGAAACTTACAGCCTTTTGGCGGTTCAATATTACTTGGAATATCTCCCTCTAAAAGAACTGGTTCCCTATTACTTTCAATATCTGTTGTAGGTATTGCAGAAAGTAAGGCTTCTGTATATGGATGCATTGGTCTCTCATACAATTCTTCAGTAGGAGATAATTCAACTATGTTACCTAAATACATTACACCAACCCTATCACTAATATATTTAATAACACTAAGGTCATGAGATATAAACATATAAGTAAGATTATGCTCTTCTTTTAAGTCTAATAGTAAGTTAATAATCTGAGACTGAATTGAAACGTCTAGTGCTGATACAGCCTCGTCACATACAATAAACTTAGGGTTTAAAGCTACAGAACGAGCTATACCTATACGTTGTCTTTGACCACCTGAAAACTGGTGAGGGTAACGGTGTAAGAAATATGAAGCTAGTCCACATTTTTCCATTATATCAACAACGTAGTCTTGTAGTTTTGGGTCATTAGCATCAAACATGTTATGAGCTAGAAGACCTTCAGATATAATTTGTCCAACAGTCATTCTTGGATTTAATGATGAGTATGGATCTTGGAATATAAGTTGTAAATCTTTTCTAAGCCTTCTCATCTCTTCATGATCTAATTTGGCTAAATCAATACCCTTTTCTCTATATGCTTCATACTTATCCCATTCAGGATGAGATTTATATTTGTCAATTAAGCTGTATATTTCATTTCTAACTTCTTCTAAATCTTTTTCTTCTGAAGCTAATTGTTTTTGTTTTTCTCTGATTTTATCTACATCTGCCTGTGTTTTACTTTTTATTTCTGCTTCGGAATTACCTTTATCTCTTAATCTAAAGTTTTTTGCTGCAAGTTTATTATTATCTTGGTTTATTTCATCTTTTAACTTTCTAACATCTATACTCTCTTTATATTCTTTAGTTAGTATGTCAGATATTGGTTGTAGATCATCTAAAACATAGAATCCACCTATAAGCTGCACTATATCAATAAATTTATCTCTAGCTTCTTTATGGCATAAATTATACTTATCTAAAGCATTTTCTTTGCTTTCACCTTCTGCTAAAGAATCATATTGTTTTTTGACTTTTTCTTCTTCTTCTCTTAATTTATCTAATTCCTTACGATTATCAACTAAATTAGTTAATGTATCTAAAACATATTTTGGAGCAATTTCATCTCTATCTACTCCATAATACATAGTACGACCGTCGGTTTGATCATATAGTTGCAATAAAGAACGACCGAGGGTAGATTTACCGCAACCACTTTCACCAACTAGGCCAAATGTTTCACCTTCATATATATTAATGGATACATTATCAACAGCTTTTACACTTCTTTTTTTAGTAGAAAATAGACTTTCGTTTTTTACCGGAAAGTATTGTTTAACATGATCTAGTTTTAATAATATTTCTTTCTCTTTATTATTCGCCATCAGATCTTACACCTCTTTCTGGATAAAAGCAACGTACTCTATGTCCTGTTTCTATTTCTTTAAGTTCAGGATGATTCTCTCTACATTTATCCGTTGCATATTTACATCTTGGGGCAAATTTGCATCCTTTTGGAATTTCTAATGGGTGAGGAACTGATCCTGGTATTGCTTCAAGTCTTTCTCCTACTGGAGTATCCAGTCTTGGGATAGAATACATTAACCCTTCTGTATATGGGTGAGAATGTTTTACATCCCTTGCAAACATTGATTCTACAGGAGCATATTCAACAATTTCTCCACAATACATAACTGCAACATCATCTGCCATTTGACTAATAACACCTAAATCATGAGTAATAAATAATATAGATGAATTAACTTCCTCTTTTAACTCATTCATAAGTTTCAATATTTGAGCTTGAATTGTAACGTCAAGGGCTGTTGTTGGCTCATCTGCAATTAGTAGTTTAGGTTGACAAGCTAGAGCCATTGCTATCATAACTCTTTGTCTCATACCACCAGATAATTGGTGAGGATACTGTTTTGCTACATCCTCAGGATTAGGTATCTTTACTAACCTAAGCATTTCTACTACTTCTTTAGCTGCTTCCTTTTTACTCATACCCTGATGAATTACAAATGGCTCTCCAACTTGCCTTTCTATCGTAAATACCGGGTTTAGAGAAGTCATAGGTTCCTGGAATATTACTGAAATATCCTTACCTCTAATTTTAGTCATTTCATCAACAGGTACATCGGTTAGGTTTTTATTGTCAAATATAACCTCACCACTTTCTATATATCCGTTTCCATCTAGGAGTTTAATTAAACTCATAGCAGAAACACTTTTACCACTACCACTTTCTCCAACTAGTCCAAGTGTTTTTCCTTCTTCTAATTTATATGAAACTCCGTTAACTGCTTTAACAGTTCCACGTTTTGTTGTAAAAAATGTGTGTAGATCTTTTACTTCTAATAATGCCATCTTAATTCACCTCCTATTTCTCACCTGATTTTGGATCAATAGCATCTCTAAGTCCGTCACCAACAAGATTAATACAAATAACACATATACTAAGGATGATGGATACAAATACCCATCTCCACCAAAAATTTTGAATTACAATACTATTATTAGCACCGTATAACATATTACCCCATGTAGGTTGAGGTGCTGGAACACCAAATCCTAAAAATGACAATGTTGCTTCTGTTAACATTGAGGTTGCAAAGTTTAGAGTTGCTGAAACTATAATTACTGATATAACATTAGGCAATATATGTTTAAATACGATTTTATGCGTTTTTACACCAACAGATCTAGCTGCTGTAACATATTCTTCTTCTCTTACAGAAAGCACTTGGGCACGAACTAGTCTTGATAAACTTGTCCAGGACAATAATCCAAGCAAGACCATTATAAACCAAATCTTTTGTTCGCCCTCCATATTATGTCCTATAAGAGCAGATAAAATCATAACAAATGGTAAAAATGGTAATGAAGAAACCATCTCAGTAATACGTTGTAAAACTATATCTATAGTACCACCAAAGTATCCTGATATACTTCCTATTATAACACCTATTACAGTAGATATTACAACTGCAACTGCACCAATAGTCACAGACATACGTCCACCATTGATAAGTCTTGTTAATATATCTCTTCCTAGATCATCGGAACCGAATAGATAACCATCAAGACCCCAGGTTATAATATCACCTGTGTCTGTAACAGCATAGTTTTGATAAAAACCTGTGTGTACGTCTACAATATTACTTGTATGCACTTCTTCCGGTACATTAGCTTGGTCGTATTGATTAGCACCCCAGGCAACAAGATCATTATCTTCTGTCATCCCTGTATAATGATATCTTCCACCTTCAAGGGAGATAATTTTACTATCTGTTTCAGGCACATTATTTTCTTCATATTGATTAGAAACATTACCCCAGACAAATACTTGTCCTTGATCATTTACAGCTGCTACTGTTGATGCTGTAGCCGCCAGATCGATAACATTACCCATATCTTCAGGCATTTGTGAATAAGAATTCTGCATTACTCCCAAATATACAACCTCTCCATCATAAGTTAGGCCCATAGCTGCATCTGAAGTAAGGATTATTTGTTTTATCTGTCCTTGATATAGGTGATAATCATAATAATCATTAAGGTTTGTATTACCAAAGAAATGCGTATATCCATCTTCAGTTAATACCATAGAACTTTGATATCCTGCTTCAATTTGCTTAATATTATCAAGTTCTTCAACTTCTCTTGGAAGTCTTGTTTGGCGCTGTCTATCGTTACCCCAAGCAAATAATTGACCTTCTTCATTTAAAGCTAGTATGTGGTCATAGCCAGCAACTACTTGATCTATTTTACCCATACCTGATGGAACATACTTTACATCTGTAGAATCAGAAATCTTAGTTTTGCCCCACATATATAAACGTCCATCTGTATCAACTCCAACAGAAAAAGAAGGTCCTGTTGATATATCTTTCACTTTACCTTCCAATCCTTTAGGATATTTCATTAGATCAAGACCAGGTCCAATATGTACTTGACTTGATTCTGAAAATGATAAATCCATAGGGAAAAAGTAAGGTCCTATTATCACAAGCAATAGTATAAATAAAAATACAAACACAGCAGTCATTGACACTTTGTTTGACTTAAAATTATTAACAACAGTTTTTATTGGTGTTTGCATTTGTTCTTCTTCTAATATGCTTTGTTTTTGCTTTTTACCACCAAACAATTTTATAAATAGGAGGCGAAAAAAGCTATTTTGTTTTTGTTCTTTTTCATTCTTGTTATTACTCATTTTTTCCTCCTACTCATTTACTCGAACTCTTGGATCAACTAATCCATAACTTAAGTCCGTAATCAAGTAACTTACTAATGATATAATTATATAAAACATTTGAATTGCTAATGCCACATTATAATCTTGGCCATTCAATGAATCTATATAAAGTTTACCCATACCATTCCAATTGAACATAGACTCTACTACAAGTGAGCCTGAGAAAATACTTAAAATCCAACCTATAATAAGAGTTATAACTGGAAGTAAAGCATTTCTCCATGCGTGGGAATAAACTACTACTTTCTCTTTTAAGCCTTTTGCTCTAGCTGTTTTAATATAATCCATACTTAATGCATCTGACATAGCCGCTCTAACATACCTTGTCATACCACCAAGTGAACCTACAGTCATAACACCAAGAGGTAGGGCCATATGCCATAATTTATCTAAAGCCAGTTCTCCTGCTGTCCCTTGAAAGTTAGGTGTTACCATCCCACTAACAGGAAACCATCCCAAGATAACTGCAAATAAATATATAAATAACAAACAAATAATAAAAACAGGTAAACTATAACCAACTATGGTTAAGACCTGTACTACTTTATCAAATGTTGAACCTCTCTTTACAGCGGTTTTTATTCCTAAAGGGATTGTAATACCCAATGCGAGAATTATAGAAAATATATTAATAAATATAGTATTCTTAAGGGGTTGTTTTACAACATCTTTAACAGGTCTTCTATAAACAATAGAATCTCCAAGTTCACCACTTAAAAGTCCACCCATCCACTTAGCATATCTTTGTGGTATAGGATCATCTAATCCCATTTCTTTTCTAAGGTTATTATATCTTATCTGATATTCTTCTGGGTCTAATTCGTTTTTCATAACTTCTAACTGACTTCTGGCAGGATCTCCAGGTATACTGTTAAATAAGAAAAACAAAACAAAAGACATCAAAAAGAATACAAATAACATATAAAATATTCTTTTAATAACGTATTTTAACATCTTGTATATCCTCTCCATCTTAATTATTTGACGGTTTTTTCCACCGACATGCAAATACTCTTTCCATTATACAACAAATCTCTTATTATTCCAATAAGAAATTACAACCATTTAAAGAAATTTATTGTTAATTGTGTATAAAAATTCTAATTAAGAAATAGGGTATTTTTCAATACCCTATTTCAATGTGATAATTATATTAAATTACTATAACCGTCAATTATATTAAATCTAGCCTTGTAACTTATCTTTTTATCTATAGTAACTTATTTGTATGTCAGTTTATTAGTAACCCTCTACATTAGCATAAAGTATAACATCTACTAATTCAACTATATCGTTAACATCCCAGTTTTCAATCTTGTCATTATAGAAGTCATGATATTCATTAGAGTATAGTGGAACATCTGGAAGTAATTCATTCCATCTTACTATAAAGTCAACAAATCTTGACTTGTATTCGTCCCTATCTGTTGGATCTACTAGAACCATGTCTTCAGCAAGTCTAGCTAATTCCTCGTCTACGATAAAGTTAGTGTTATAACCTTGTTCTATCATATCTGGATCATCAGTATAATCTGTTGAACGATCATAAGCAGGTGTAAAACCTGAAGCTAAGTTATACATATGGTAAGTTGGAACTGCATATTGAGCTTCTTCTGAACCATCACGATACATCCAGTTAAGTAATTCTCCGAATGTCATAACAGTTTGATTAATTTTAATACCTGCTGTAGCAACGTCTGGATTTTCTTGAAGCATAACTACAAGTAATTCAGAAACTGCGTTATTTTCTGAGGATGCCCATTCAATTTCTAGTGGCATGTAAGTACCGTCTTCCATTTCCTTATGACGGATACCTTCAGTATAGTCATTACCTTCAGCATCATATACCCATCCACCTTCTTCAAGAAGATTTACAGCTTCATCTAAAGAGTATGGATATTGATTAACTTGTTCATTAAGTTCTGCTCTTGTTTCTTGGTAGAACCACATTGCTTCCCCATAAGGGCCGTTAACTACAGAACCAAATCCACCAGTAAATGTCTTAGCAAATTCATTTCTATCTAGTAGATGTGCAATCGCTTGACGAACTTCTACAAATTGAGTAGGACCTTCATCACAAACAAATTGAAGTTTACCATAACCTGCACGTGGATATGAAGAAAAATCAAAGCCGCCTTGATCAACTAAGTCAATACCAGCATTAATCTCGTCACCTGAAGCCATAGCAGTTAATACATCAACAGAACCTGTTGATAATTCGTCTAAAGAAGTTGCTTGTTCAACTTTTTTAATTATAACAGTTTCAATAGATGGTTTTTGACCTTCATAGTTACCTGGATAATTTTCATTAATATGAAGTACTGCAGTTTTAGAAGCTTCATCATAGCTTTCTAATACATAAGGACCTGTTGAAGGACGATCTACTTCTCTTCTAGCTGCATCAAAACTGGCTTTATAGTTTTCTAATGTAAAGTTGTCTGAGAAATAAGCACCATTACCATCATCATGAATCTCAACATTTTCATCTGTCCAAAATGCTAAATTAGTCGGACTACCACTAGCTATATTTAATTCATAGAAATATGGTACATTTTCTGCTGCAATTGTTACAGAATATGTCATTTCATCAACGATATTAACACCTTCAAACTCTTTGCTTTCTCCTGATGAGAATTCTCTCCAGCCTTTTAGGTAACGGCCATATGAGTTTGAAGCACCATCTTCGCCAACTGGTGGTGAAGACCATAACATATAAGATGCAACATAATCCATTGCTGTGATTGGAGTACCATCATCATACACTAGACCATCTTTGATAGTAAATGTATATGTTTTACTTCCATCTTCATTATCTACCGTTTCAAGATTCTCAACAACTGTTTCATCAACAACGAACTCACCATCAAATGTAACTGATGAAGTTCCTAATCCAGTAATTAGATTATAAACATCATAGTCAGCTGCATTGTTTTGCCAGTATGGAATCCAGTCACCTGTTAATTCAGTAGTATTACCTACTATAATTTGATTTAATACTTCTTCAGAACCAGCATCAGTAGTATCATCTGTTTCCTCAGTTTCCTCTGTTTCATCTGCTTCTTGAGTAGTTTCTTCTGGTTGAGTTTCATCAACAACACCTGTATCGTCGTCATTACCACACGCTACAAGTCCAAACATAACAACTACTAAAAGAATAGCAAAAATTCTTTTCTTCATAAAATCTCTACCTCCCATGGTATATATTGTTTTTGGAATATAAAATGATATTGATAAGACCCTTAATATTATGTATATTTGAATTATTAACAAGGTTAATAACTAAACTATGTAATAATTTTAATATGAAGTCTTACAATATTATATTTTATATTTTTATCAATCTAGTTTGAGATATAACGCTTTTGAAATAAAATTAAACACTTACTTTATCACATTAAAGCTTTATACCGCTAGATATAAGTGTATTATATTGTTCTTCATTATATTTGTCAAGCATTAAAATATGTATATTAAGTATATATTAAAGTTTACTCAATTGAAAAGGTAAATTCCACCCCTAAATATATAAACATGGAAGTTACTT
>CAZXSM010000073.1:0-9931 GCA_964643255.1 uncultured Lachnospiraceae bacterium | reverse complement strand
TTATTATATTATAATAAAATAAAAAGTAATAGTAAGGAGAAAACATGGATCCTGATAGAACTATTTTATGTGGTAGCAATTTTTATGAAAAGAAATATTATTTTAATGAGGAATTCAATTCATTGCCAGAAGCAGTAAAGCAAGAACTACAAATTATGTGTGTTCTTTATACTGAAGAAATTGGAGGAATTCTTACTGTAGAGTATGACAATTACGGTAATTTGTTATTTCAGGTTTCGGCTCAAGAAACAAATCTTTATTTTGATGAAATAGGTAGTGATCTAAAAATCAAAAAACTAAGAAAAGAAAAAAAAGAGCTATTAGAGGCCTTAGAAACATATTACAAGGTGTTTTACTTAGGTGAGGATTTAGATGAGCAGTAAAGAAGATGTTTGTTACAGTGCTTAGAAAGGATGTATATTAAATGTTACTTGGAATTGACATAGGAAATACAAATATTACTTTAGGAATATTTGATGGTGATAAACTTACTCACAGCTTTAGGCTTACAACTAAAATCACTAGAACATCAGATGAATATGGAATTATATTAGAAGATTTATTAAGTAGCCAAAACTTAGATAAAGATAGAATAAAAGATATTATTGTATCTTCTGTAGTACCTGGTATTATGCATTCATTTAATAATGCTATTAGAAAATACTTGAACAAGACCCCATTTGGAATTGGTGTAGGAACTAAGACTGGTATTAATGTTGTAACACCTAATCCAGAACAAATCGGAACTGATAGGATTGTGGATGCGGCAGCAGCCTATAAACTTTATGGTGGCCCTTTAATTGTAATCGATTTTGGTACTGCCACAACCTATGACTTGATATCAGAAGACGGTGCATTTCTAGCAGGAATTACAAGTCCAGGAATACGTATATGTGCAGATGCCCTTTGGAAAGAAACGGCACAACTTCCAGAAATAGAAATTAAAAAACCAGATTCTATTCTTGCTAAAGAAACTGTATCTAGTATGCAAGCAGGTTTAGTTTATGGCTATATTGGACAAACTGAATATATAGTTAAAGAGATAATAAGGGAATCAGGAATTAAAAATATTAAAGTTATTTCAACAGGTGGTTTTGGAAATATGATTTCACAAGAAACAGATGTAATTGATGTCAATGATCCAGAATTATCTTTAAAAGGACTATCTATAATATATAATAAAAACAAAGGAAGCAAAAAAGATTAGACAGTGGTATGAAATATGATGAAGAATTTAGTAATTGGTAATATAAATATAAAAGGTAATTTAGTACTTGGACCTATGGCAGGCGTAACAGACCTGCCATTTCGCCTTATATGTAAAGAGTATGGTGCAGACCTACTCTATACTGAAATGATAAGTGCTAAGGGCATACAGTACAATAATAAGAACACAGAGAGCCTATTAAGTATTGAAGAAACAGAAAGGCCTGTAGCAGTTCAACTATTTGGTTCTGACCCATATATCTTAAGTGAATCAGCTAAGAAAATTGAATCTAGAAATTTTGACTTACTAGATATTAATATGGGTTGTCCTGTTCCCAAAGTAGTAAATAACGGTGAGGGCTCAGCTCTAATGAAAGACCCTAAATTAGTCGAGCAAATAGTATCATCAGTCTCTAGAGCAATTAGTAAACCGGTAACAGTTAAAATCAGAAAAGGTTTTGATGATGACACAATCAATGCTGTTGAAATAGCTAAGATTGCAGAATCAAGTGGGGCAGCAGCCATAGCAATACATGGACGAACAAGAATGCAATACTATAGCGGTAGTGCCGATTGGGATATTATCAGGCAAGTTAAAGAAGCTGTATCCATCCCGGTAATAGGCAATGGTGATGTATTTAACATTAAGGATGCTATTAAATTAACCAAAGAAACCGGTTGTGATGGTATAATGATAGGAAGAGGAGCCAAAGGTAATCCCTGGATATTCTCTCAAATTAAAACATATTTTGCTAAGGGAACTATCATGGATTCCCCTTCTATTGAAGAAGTTATTAACATGATACTATATCATGCAAAATTAGCCATTAAATATAAAGGTGAACACACTGCTATGCACCAAATGCGCAAACATATAAGTTGGTATATAAGCGGATATCCTAATTCAAATAAACTAAAAAGTAAAAGTAGTTACCTAGAAACATACAAAGAACTAGAAGAACTATTAGCAGAATATTTATCAATGTTCTAAGACTAAAAAGATATATATAATGTAAATGTAATATAAAAACAAGCAAATCGTTAGTATATATGTGTACTATATAATAAAATTTAAAAAACAGTTGATTTTATTCCTTAAAAAGTGTATGATAGCAAATAACTAGTTTTTGTGTGCAAGGGGTGAACAAAAGTGCACCGAGCACGAACAGTTATTATTTGGTAGAAGAAAGGATAAGTAAAATTATGAATAAATTAAAAGTGGGAATTTTAGGCGGAACTGGCATGGTAGGCCAACGTTTTGTATCATTACTTAATAACCATCCTTGGTTTGAAGTTACGACAATAGCTGCAAGCCCTAGAAGTGAAGGAAAGAGATATGAAGAAGCGGTTGAGGGCAGATGGAAAATGGATACTCCGATACCGGGTTCTGTAAAAGATATAAAAGTAAAAAATATTCATGATGTAGAAGCTATAAGCAGTGAGGTAGATTTTGTTTTTAGTGCAGTTGATATGTCGAAGGAAGAAATTCAAGAAATTGAATATGCTTATGCAAAAGCTGAGACACCGGTTGTATCTAACAATAGTGCTCATAGGTGGACACCTGATGTGCCTATGATTATACCAGAGTTGAATCCAGAACATTTAGAAGTAATAGAAGATCAAAAAAAGCGTTTAGGAACCAAAAGAGGATTTATTACAGTAAAGCCTAACTGCTCAATTCAGAGTTATACTCCAGCTTTATATGCACTAAAAGAATATGGTATACAAGAGGTTGTTGTAACTACTTACCAAGCTATATCTGGTGCTGGTAAAACATTTGAAGATTGGCCAGAAATGATAGATAATGTTATTCCATATATAGGAGGAGAAGAGGAAAAAAGTGAAAAAGAACCTCTAAAAATATTTGGAAAAGTTGAAGATGGGCAAATAGTTAATGCTAAAGAACCAGTTATTACAGCACAATGTATCCGTGTACCTGTACTAGATGGACACACAGCGGCTGTATTTGTAAAATTTGAAAATAAGCCTAGTAAGGAAGATATACTAAAGGCATGGAAAGAATTTGAAGGAGCCCCTGTGAAGCTTGATTTACCAAGTGCTCCAAAACAATTTATTAAGTATTTTGAGGAAGATGATCGCCCTCAAGCAAGACTTGATAGAGATTATGAGAATGGTATGGGTGTGACATTAGGTAGGCTACGTGACGATGTTATATTTGATTATAAATTCGTAGGACTTTCACACAATACTGTAAGAGGTGCAGCAGGTGGTGCTGTTTTAAATGCTGAATTACTAAAAGCACAAGGATATATTCAAGCAAAATAAAAATATTATTAGCAAAAGGGGGGATAAATAAGACAAGAATTGTATTATTTATGCCCTCTTTTATTTTTTTAATAATAAGATGTGTAATTATCTTTTGAGATATAAGTTACAGGTATTAATTATCAAACAAATAACGCAAAGCAGATACGCAATTGTTCTTATAGGAAGAGTTAACGACAATACCTAGTATCCTAGGCTCATCTGAAGGATAATCTTGAAAAAACGGAAGGTCATCTAGATAAATACCGTAAGGTTTGCTTTCACCTACTTCATCAATAGTTGCAAAATATAATTTGTCTGAAAGGTTTCCAAAAACATCAGTAGGTAAGAGATCTTCTAAATTATCAAAGAATTCAGAATTAACATAGTTATCAAAAAGCTCTTCTGTAGTTATTATAATATCTATTTCTCCTGCAGCAATATAAGTGGAAAGCCTAACTTGGCTAGCTACAGTAGCAGTATTATCTACAGGCTGAATTTCTTCAGATTCAATCTCTTCAGATTCAATCTCACTTGTTTGGTCAATATCCGTGGAAGGTTCAGAAATGTTATCATCAGTATTATAGCTATCTGGATCTATAGAATAGCTACTATCTACATAAACTTCTTCCATGTCACCAATATTTAGGTGTTTACTTAGGTCGTCTTCCAAATTAACCTTAGTTTCTTCTTCAATATAGGTATTTATTAATGCAACTGATAAAACAGTTTCTATCTTCGGTTTTGTAACAGAATAAATAAAGTAGATGAGTCCTGCAATAGCTAAAATAGCTATTAAAACCTTTACTCCATAGTATTGGAAAATATAAGAGATCCTTTCTTTTCTTGTCATTTCTGAGATTTTATCTTTTTCTGATTTATGGCCGCGGTTTTGATAAATTGCAGCATCATCAGCAAGGGTTTTTTTCCCTTTTTTATTATTATTCAATTTAAGCACCTCACTAGTTTTTTAAATATAAATGTACTATATGAGAGAGTTTATCATATGAAAGTATATAATAAAAGAAATACTTTGTTAAAAAAGGATAAAATAAAGATATAGATTATATATTATTCCTGATTATAATTAAATATTGATTTTATATTAAATTCATTATAGTATAAGTAATAAAATATAAAGGAGGAAGTTCTATGAAATTCAAAGAAAAAATACTATTTGTAATTTTAATACTAATTCTATCTGTTGCACTCTACGGATGTAGTGGCGACAAGGACAACTTAGAAACTGAACATACTCCTGCAGCAGATGAAGGTAATGATGTGCCAACCTATGGTGGCAGCATAGTAGTTGGTATTACACAGGATTTAGACAGTCTTGACCCACACAAAGCAGTTGCGGCAGGAACTAAAGAAGTGCTATTTAATATTTTTGAAGGATTGGTTAAACCAGATGAGTCTGGAGATTTAATTCCAGCAGTAGCTAGGGATTATGATATATCAGAAGATGGAAAAGTTTACACCTTTTATTTACGTCCAGGTGTAAAGTTTCATAACGGAGATGAAGTTACCGTAGAAGATCTTATGTTTTCTCTTGATAGATATATATCCCTAAATGAAGAAACGGAGCCAGTTTTATCTAATATTTCAGAAGTTAACAAGATAGATGATGAAACAATTGAAATCATACTTAAGGAAACAGATACTGAGCTAATAGGATATTTAACTATAGGAATTATTCCAGAAGGTTATGAGGATGCAGCCACTAAGCCTATAGGAACAGGGCCATTTAAATTTGATTCATATACACCTATGGAAAGTTTAAAAGTAGTTAAAAGTGAAGATTATTATTTAGATGGAGTCCCTTATTTAGACGAGGTCGTTTTCAAAGTTATAACAAATCCTGATTCAGTAATAATAGATTTACTTTCAGGATCTATAGATATTTTAGCTTATTTAACTTCTAATCAGGCAGAACAATTAAAAAATGATTTTAATATTGAAGAAGGGAATATGAATCTCGTTCAAGCGTTATTTTTAAATAATGATGTAGCTCCTTTTAACGACTTAAAAGTAAGACAAGCTATATATTACGGAATAGATAGATATGGTTTACTAGATATGGTTGCAAGTGGTAAGGGAGAAATTATTGGAACCAATATGTTCCCAGGTTTTTCAAAATACTATAATGAAGATGTAAAAGACTTATATGAATATAACCCTGATAAGGCTAAAGATCTATTAGCTGAAGCGGGATATCCAAATGGATTTTCATTTTCAATAACTGTACCGAGTAATTACCAGTACCATATTGATACTGCCCAGGTAATCGTAGAACAATTAAAGCAAATAGGCTTAGACGTATCCATAACACAAGTGGAATGGGCTACGTGGTTAAGCGATGTTTACGCAGGTAGAAATTATGAATCAACAGTAATTGGTTTAGATGCTAAATTGGCACCGAGAAATGTTTTAGAAAGATATCACTCACAAGCCAGTGACAACTTTGTTAACTATAGTAATCAAGAATTTGATGTAATATTTGATCAAGCAATTCGTACTACCGATGATGAAGAAAAGGTAGTATATTATAAAGAACTACAAGAAATTTTAGCTAAAGATGCAGCTTCAATATATATTCAGGATCCAGCCAACCTTGTTGCAATAAATAAAGATGTTGGAGGCTATACTTTTTATCCAGTATATGTTGTAGATATGTCTAAGGTATATTATAAAGAGTGATATAATTATATTTATGTTGGGCAGGCATATATGTCTGCCCAACATGTTATTACAATTTAAAGGTATAGTTACTATACCTTTTTAAGGAGTTGAGATTTATCAAATATATAACAAAGAAATTAGCATCTTTACTGATTACTTTAATGCTAGTGTCTATAATTACATTTTTAGCATTTCAAATAATACCAGGTGACAGTGTTTTGGTCTCTCTTGGTACAAGCGCTACTGAAGAAGCCATTGAGCAGAGACGAGAAGAATTAGGTTTAAATGAAAATGTATTTGTAAGATATTTTAAATGGTTAGCTAATGCTGTTAAAGGTGACTTTGGAATTTCAAGCCAATATCATATAAAGGTTAGTTCTTTACTAAATGATCGTTTACCAATTACTATGTGGTTAACTGTATTGTCTATAATTATTATTATAGTGGTGTCTATACCTATAGGTGTCTTGGTTTCAAAACATGTAAATGGATGGGTAGATAGACTTATATATTTAGCAAATCAAATAACTATGGCTATTCCCCCATTTTTCTTAGGAATTATAATTACACTAGTTTTTGGTTTTGTATTTAGATTGTTCACACCAGGGAGATTTTATTATCCTGATGAAGATTTTTTTGAATTCATTAAATTTATGATTTTTCCTGCACTGGCTATAGCATTACCAAAGATAGCTATGGTTGTGAAATTCCTTAGAAGTTCAATACTTAGGGAATTAAGTAAAGATTATGTTAGAACAGCAAAAAGCAAGGGGCTTAGTAGAAAGAATATATTGTATAAACATGTACTTAAAAATGCATTAATACCAGTAATTACTTTTATAGCCATGGTAATGGCTGATGTTTTGGCTAATAGCATTATTATTGAGCAAGTGTTCGGGATACCAGGGCTTGGTAGACTTTTAGTTATGTCTATATCTAATCGTGACTATGCTATAGTTCAAGCTGTGGTTTTATATATCGTTTCTATTATTGTACTACTTAACTTTATTGTAGATATTTTATATCAATATCTTGATCCAAGAATAAGGATAAGCTAAGTAGATTAATATAAGGAGTACTTACGTGAAGACAAGGAAAAGAAATATTACTTTCATTTTAGGACTTAGTATTGTATGTTTTGTGGTTATTTTTGTAATATTGGGAGCAATACGTACACCCTATGATCCTAATGAAATGAACACACAATTAAAAAATGCCCCACCAAGTTCCCTTCATTTGTTTGGAACTGACAATTTTGGAAGAGATATTTTAAGCAGAGTAATGGTAGGTTCTAAAACTACCTTTTTTGTTGCATTATTCACAGTATTAATCGGTGGAGGTATTGGAACTATCATAGGAGCTATAACTGGATATTATGGTGGTTTGCTAGATGAAATATTAATGAGAATCAATGATGGTTTAGCATCATTTCCAAGTATTTTACTAGCTCTTATTATTGTTAGTATAGTTGGACCAGGGACATACAATATAATTATCGCTTTAGGAATATTGTTTATACCTAGTTATGCTAGGGTTATTAGAAGTGAGTTTATTACTATAAAGGAAAAAGATTTTGTAAAGAATGCTAGGCTAATGGGAGCTAATGATTTTAGAATAATGTTTGTTCATATATTGCCTAATACTAAGCCAATACTTATGTCTTCTTTAAGTATTGGATTTAATAATGCTGTTTTAGCAGAGTCAAGTTTAAGTTATTTAAATCTTGGTGTACAGCCACCAGATGCAAGTTTAGGAAGAATGCTGTCAGAGGCACAGCCATACATATTTACAGCGCCATGGTATGTTATATTTCCAGGCATAATGATAATCCTCACAATATTAGGCTTTAGTTTGTTGAATGATTCGATTTGAAAGGGTGTGTAAATTGGAAAACAAGTACTTGATAGAAGCTAAGAACTTATCAATTGGTTTTATTGATGAAGACACTAAAGATCTACAAAATGTAGTAGATAATATATCCTTTCATCTTAATCAGGGAGAGATACTTGGGGTAGTAGGAGAATCGGGTTCAGGAAAAAGTATGTCCGCTCTTAGTATTATGGGTCTATTACCAAAAGATGCAGTTACTTCAGGAGAAATATATTTTGATGACATAGACCTATTAGATTTAGATGATGAAAGTTTACGTGAATTAAAAGGCAAGGAAATGTCAATGATTTTTCAAGAACCTATGACATCATTAAACCCTTCTATGACGGTAGGCCATCAAGTTGAAGAAATGTTGATTTTTCATGAACCAAACCTTGATGATATAAGTAGAAAAGAAAAAACTATAGATGCTTTAAGAGAAGCGGGTTTAAAGAAAGGTGAAGAAATTTACAAAAAGTATCCCCATGAATTATCAGGTGGAATGAGGCAAAGAGTTATGATAGCTATGGCAATGATATGTAGACCTAGGCTCTTAATTGCTGATGAGCCTACTACGGCTTTAGATGTTACAACTCAAGCTAAAATTCTAGAATTAATAAAGGAATTAAATAATAGTTATGGGATTTCTGTAATATTAATATCCCATGATTTAAGTGTCGTTAAAAAAATATGTTCTAGGGTAATAGTTATGGAAGAAGGTAATATAGTAGAAGAGGGGAACATAGAGGATATTTTCTATAGTCCCAAGGAGGATTATACCAAAGACTTACTAAAGGCTATGCCAATTATTAAACTAGAAAGTAGACAAGGCGGCGACACAAAAAGTACAGATGATATATTTATGCATGATCTAAGGCCAGCAAAAGAAGACTTGGTTTTAGATATCCAAAAGGTAAATGTATTTTACAAAGAAAGAAATGGATTTTTTGCAAAAGAAAGAAAGAGTCATGTAGTAAAAGATGTGTCTTTAAATGTTAAAAAGGGTGAGACCCTTGGCCTTGTAGGTGAAAGTGGGAGTGGTAAATCATCTTTGGCTAAAGCGATATTAGGTATTGTAGAAGATTATACTGGAGAAATAATGTTTCCAAATATTAAACCTCAAATGGTCTTTCAAGATCCTTATACAAGTTTAAACCCTGTAAAGAAAGTCAGATGGATATTAGAGGAGCCTCTTAAACTTCAAACCAAACTAAACAAAACAGAGCGAAGAGAAAAAGTTTCCCAAATACTTAAGGAAGTGGATTTAGATGAAAAGTATGGGGATTACTACCTGTCAAGCTTAAGTGGTGGACAAAGGCAAAGAGTTGCTATAGGAGCATCACTTATAGTTAATCCAGAGTTTATTGTCTTAGATGAGCCTGTATCAGCTTTAGATGTTACAGTACAACATCAGATAATTGACTTATTAAAAAGACTAAAAAGACAATATAATTTGTCATATTTATTTATATCCCATGATTTAAATGTAATATATCAGATCTGCGACAGAGTTTGTGTTATGTATAGGGGAGAAATAGTAGAAAGTGCAAAAGTAGACGAGATATTTAATAATCCACAAAATGAATACACCAAGAAACTTTTGAAGTCAGTAATATAAACTTAGCTTAGTCTAGGAGTTTTTTACAAAGTTCTATTAAGGCATGTTCAAATTGAAGATCCATTTCATTTGAGCGTTTTTTAATTCTACTAGTTCTTTTTCCAGACCTTTTTGCCTGTTTTGACATATGGCGACTAAGTAAAAGCATGTCAATATTTTCATTAGTATAGTACATGCCATTAAAATCAATTGGGTAAGCTTCTTTAGCAAGGGTTAAAGAGGCGACACCATAGTCCCCTGTAACGACAATATCTCCGGCTTTAGTGGAATTAATTATTGCAATGTCAGCAG
>CAZXSM010000072.1:6003-10274 GCA_964643255.1 uncultured Lachnospiraceae bacterium | reverse complement strand
ACTCTGAATCTCCAGTAAGCTCTTTGGATCTTTCTCTAATAGTGTTTATATAATTATATCATAAACTCTAATTCTATCCACCCTTTCTTGCTTACTTTTAAAGTCATATCCATCTTTACTTTGCAAAAATCTAATGTTAAAATTGACGTATCAATTAACAATTCAACCATATACAAAGGAGATATTTATGGCTAATATACATGATATTATCATCATAGGAGCTGGCGTCTCAGGTAGTTATATTGCAAGAGAGTTATCACGTTACAATCTAAAGATTCTCTTGCTAGATAAAGAGAATGACATTGCAACTGAAACCACCTCTGCCAATAGTGCAATTATTCACGCAGGATATGATACAGAGCCTGGAACTAATAAAGCTAAGTTCAACGCTCCAGGCAATCAGATGTTTGATCAGGTCTGTGAAGAACTAGATGTAACTTTTGAGCGCTGTGGTTCTTTAGTTATTGCTTTTAATGATGATGAAATAAAAATTCTTGAAGATTTACATGAAAGAGCTGTTATAAACAAGGTTCCACAAGTTCGTATTATAGAGCAAGATGAATTATTTGCTATGGAGCCCAATATCAGCTCAGAGGCTAAGTGTGCCCTATACGCACCTAGTGCTGGTATTATTAATCCATGGGAGTTGTCTGTAGCTTTAGCAGAAAACGCAATAGACAATGGAGTAGAATTAAAGTTAGAAACTGAAGTTAAGGATATAGAAAAAGAAAATAGCATTTATAAGGTTATTACTAGCAAAGGAGATTTTAATACAAGACTTGTAATCAATTGTGCAGGAGTGTTTGCAGACAAAATCCACAATATGGTTGCTAAACCTACTTATAGTATAAAACCAAGAAAGGGGAATTACTATGTCTTAGATAATTCTGTTAAAGACTTAGTAAACCACATAATATTTCAAACCCCTAATGAATCAGGAAAGGGTGTCTTAATTGTTCCAACAGTAGATGGCAACTTCCTAATCGGTCCTGATTCAAACTATATTGATGATAAAGATGATGTATCAGCCCAAGCAGACAGGCTAGACTTTGTTAAAGAATCTGCCCTTCGTGCTTGTCCAAATATCCCTTTTAATAAATCAATCCGTACATTTGCTGGTCTTAGAGCCTCTAGTAATATAGGAGACTTTATTATTGGTCAAGCAGAAGATTCACAAGGCTTTATAGACGTGGGTGGTTTCGAATCACCTGGCCTTTCTTCTATTCCTGCAGTTGCTAAACATGTTGTAGGTCTAGTTGATGAAATCTCAGGGGGCCTAGAAGAAAAACAAGACTTCAACCCTAGAAGAAGAAAGGTTGTCCGTTTTAACAAGTTGTCACCACAAGAACAGGCAGACTTAATTAAGGAAAACCCTGCTTATGGAAATGTTATATGTCGGTGCGAAATTGTTACAGAAGCCGAAATAGTAGACTCCATTCATAGAAGTGCTGGAGCACATACTGTTAAAGGAGTTAAGAATAGGGTTAGGCCTGGTACAGGTAGATGTCAGGGAGGCTTTTGTGGTCCTAGAGTAGTCGAGATACTAGCAAGAGAACTTAAGTGTGACTGGGTAGATATTCCTTATGATAGTTCTGATGCTTATATCTTAACAGGACAAACCAAGGAATAGGGAGGTAAAGATGACACATTATGATATTGTTATAATTGGCGGTGGGCCAGCAGGCTTGGCAGCTGCTATAGAGGCTAAAAATAATGGTATAGATAGCATCCTTGTAATTGAAAGAGACATGGAGCTAGGTGGAATATTACAGCAGTGTATTCATAACGGTTTCGGTCTTCATTTCTTCAAGGAAGAATTAACTGGACCTGAATATGCAGATCGCTTTATCGAGGAACTAGAAGACTTAAATATAGAATATAAGTTAAATACTATGGTCCTATCCTTATCAGAAGACAAGACCATACACGCAATCAGCCAAGAAGAAGGATACCTATTAATCCAAGCCAAAGCAGTTATACTAACTATGGGTTGTAGGGAACGGACAGCTGGTGCTATAGGAACTCCAGGAACTAGACCTTCTGGCATATTTACAGCCGGTACAGCTCAAAGATACATTAATATGGAAGGATATATGGTTGGTAAGAAAGTCGTTATCCTTGGTTCCGGTGATATAGGTCTTATTATGGCAAGAAGGTTAACCCTTGAAGGGGCAGAAGTTCTAGCTGTTGCTGAGATTATGCCCTATTCTGGAGGCCTAAACAGAAACATAGTACAGTGCCTAAATGATTTTGACATTCCCCTGTATTTAAGCCATACCATCACAGATATAAGAGGCAAAGATAGGGTAGAGGAAGTAACTATAGCTCAGGTAGATGACAATTTTAAACCTATTCCTGGAACAGAGTTTGACCTCGAATGCGATACTGTTCTCTACTCCGTTGGTTTAATACCTGAAAATGAATTATCTGAAAATGCAGGCATCAAAATTGATCCCCGCACTAAGGGACCTTACGTTACAGAAAGTATGGAAACATCAGTTGATGGAATATTTGCCTGCGGAAATGTGGTCCATGTTCACGACCTTGTAGACTTCGTCTCCCAAGAAAGTGAGAGAGCTGGTAAAAATGCAGCCAAATATGTAAAAAAAGGCCTATCTCAAACTGGCAAGTCCTTTGAAACTATGCCTAAGGATGGGGTAAATTACATAATTCCACATAAGGTTAATACGGAAGACCTAGAAGACAAACTAGATATATTCTTAAGGGTTTCAAAGGTTTATAAAGATGCTAAGTTGGTTGTTAAAGCAGATGGTGAAACAATAAAGGAATACAAGAAAAGGCATTTAGCTCCAGGTGAAATGGAACATTTGCTCTTAGATAAGACCTTGTTAATGGATAAAGATTTTGATACTTTGACTATAGAGGTAAAGGAGGCAAACTAATGGAAAAAATCAATTTGATATGTATTACATGTCCAATAGGATGTCACTTAGAAGTAATTAAAACTAGTGAATCTGGTTGGTTAGTTGAAGGAAACCAGTGCAAAAGGGGGCAAGTATATGCTGAGAAGGAACTTACTGCCCCTACTAGACTACTAACTACTACTGTAAAGTTAGAAGGCAGTGACCATAGACTCTTACCTGTAAAAACCCAGGAGCCAATTCCTAAGGGTAAAATATTTGAAGCTATGGATGTTATTAATAAAACAACCCTAAAGGCTCCTGTTATGGTTGGAGATCTTGTAGTGAAAGATATATTAGGTACAGGTGTAAATGTTGTAGCTACAAAAACCATTGAATAAATTGCTAGCCCTACTTAGTTTTTACTTTGAAATATCTGCAAGTATAAGTTTAAGATAGTAAGCTGGTAAACATTACAAGAGTAGGAATTGTTACTGCAGACAATAAGGTTGTTACTGTGAATATTTCAGCTGAATAAACAGCATTCTTTTCGTATTTTATAGCAAACAGTATTCCGGTTGTTGCCATTGGTGCTCCGGCCAGAATAACTGCTGTAGTAAACACCTTGTAATCAATTGGAAACAGACTATATATTAACAATAAAACTCCTGGAATAAATAATAATTTCAAAAAGGCTATAAAGTAAATTCTATAATTAGTAAATATTCTTTTAAAATCAGTTTTTCCAATTGTTACACCTGCTATTAGCATTGCAAATGGAGTGTTTAAATTAGCAATCTGTTGGAAAGCATCATTAACTATAGCTGGCACTTTGATTTGAAATAAAAAGCAAATCATCCCCAATATAATTGCAATAATTGATGGGGAAGCCAGCTTTTTTAATATACTTTTAAGGTCCCATTTCTCACTTCCACTCATCATCATTACCCCATGAGTCCATAAAAATACATTGAAAATTGTAATAGACGCTGTTGCGTAGAATACCCCTTCTGAACCAAATATGCCATTCATCAAAGGTATTCCCATAAATGCTACGTTTGAGTAAATACAGGACATTCTTTCTACTTCCACATCATCATTTTTTACATACCTTTTAACTTTAACTCCATCTATGATTTCTCTTTTTATTCTCTTTTTTCTAATCAATAAATATGATATCAAAATACTCACAAGATGAGTTATTATAGATAAAAGTAAAGAAACAAGTAAACCTTCTAAAAGGTCTCTTTCAAACTCTCTTTGATACGAGACAAAAATCACCATAGGGTTAACTAGTTGCAGTAAAATATTAGATAGTTTACTATTTGTTTCATCATCTATTAGTTTAGTCTTATAACAGATAACTCCTATTCCTATTATTATAAATATAATTAGTATTTGATTAAAAGT
>CAZXSM010000072.1:0-5903 GCA_964643255.1 uncultured Lachnospiraceae bacterium | reverse complement strand
TTACTGATTTCTAATAGCTGCCAAAGGACTTAAATTCATAGCTCTAATTGCTGGGAGAAATCCCGCAATCATTCCAACAAAAACAGCAAATCCCAGCCCTAGGAGAGCTAACCAAGGAGGAATATATGAAATAGTTGTACTTGTTCCCATTCCGTAGATATCTCCACCGAGAAGTGAATTAACCACCCCAGAAATCATATAGCTAATACCTACTCCAAACCCACCTCCTAAAAAACCTATAAATCCAGCCTCCAACAAAAACAGAGAACGAATATTACTTAAAGAACATCCAATAACCTTAATAATTCCAATTTCTCTTGTTCTTTCATAAATAGACATCATCATTGTATTAGCAATACCAATAGCTGCTACAAACAATGACACTCCACCAATTCCACCTAAAACAGCCTGGATAATTCTCGATTGTTCTTCCATCATATCTAAAAACTCAATGTTACTGTTAGCCTGGAATCCCATGTCCATAATCTGGCTTTGTACTTCTTTTACATTTTCCATTTCATTTACTTGAACATAGGCTTCTTGATAAATAAATTCTTTATAAGGTTTCCCGCCTAGAGTAGTGGGTTGCCCAGGAATCGGTTTATCTTTGAAGTGTTTTTGTAACTGGAATTTTAGAGCTTCTATATCTACATAAACACTATAACTATGTTGATTGTAGTCTTGTGGTGTTCCTTCAACCATACCACAAGTACTAACAAGGTGTTTCTTAGTCATTGGCCCTTGTCCATCCATAGAGTTATAGTAGGCATCAATATCAAATATGCCAAACAATGGGCTATTCATGAAATCAATATCAGGCAAGTTTTCAAGATCATAATAACCCATATCATTTCTAGAATCGTAAAAATTATAAATCATTTGATTACCCATAACTAATTCAATCTCTGTATTTCCCTCTAGTGGTAGTCTTCCTTCTGACAATGGAATATCTAGCTTTTCTAAGACTTCCAAACTCATTCCCTTTAAATACAAATATGCCTCATAAGAGCCCTGTTGAGCAAGAATATCATAATTTAAAACGGGAGAGACTATATCAACATTAGGAATTGCCGCGATCAAAGCAATATTTGCTTCATCTAATTTTACTTGTTCTTGTTCCCCGCTACCATCATCTGGACTTGGAACTGAAGACATTACATATGTCATTGGGTCATTAAAGGGTGTATATACATTAATTGCTGTCAATCCGCCTTGTTCTTTGATTTGATCCATGGTTGTTTTGCTTAATCCTAAACCAAGTGATACCATTACAACTATGGATGCTGTACCAATCATAACTCCTAATACAGTAAGTATAGTCCTTAGTTTTCTCCTAAAAAGGCTGTTAATACTCATTGAAAGCAAATCAGTAAATCTCATCTTCAAAACCTTCCTTTTTCATCTTTCTTCGTCTTAGGATAACAATTACAACAGCTATGATGATTATTAAAATAATAATTGCTTTTATAAATCCTCCCCCTTTAGGGGAATTTTCTTCTTCAGGAAATTCTTCATCCGGGAAGATAGGAAATTCCTCATCCACAATAGCTTCATTAACGAATAGGGTAATTTCTTTTTCTATAGTACTTTGTTTACCCGCCTCATCTTCATATGTAATTAATAGCTTTACAATGCCATCATCCGTACTTGGCACCTGACCTACAAGCATAGTATCAATATTAGCAGTTTCACCTGGTTCAATATTGCCTGCAAATGCTTCACCACCACTAATTGAGTCAGATTGGAATTTTACACTTGTGTTATATATTTTTGTTTTCCCTGTATTAAAAACGCTAAACATAACATTAGATTCCTGACCTACCATGATTGCGTTTGGCATTACTTGAGGTTCATTAACCTCTACTCTAGCCTCTTGCTTTACAGGAATTGATACTGATGAATCCGATGTATATTGATTCACTTTAGAGTCTTCATATTTCATGTCTACATTTATCACATAAGGCTTTTGGGATAAATCAGCCTTGGCTGTCATATCAATAACAATATCTTTCGTTTCTTCTTTACCAATCGATTTTAAGAAAATGGTACTAGAACCAGATACAGGCATGAAAGCATCTGCTGCAGTTGCAGGGTCTGCTCCCTCTGCCTCTGATTTAATCGAAAATTCAAGATTGTTAACTGAAGTTTTTTCCGAAGTGTTAGTAATATGTAATGTTAATTTAAATTGTTCTCCAGCCTTTACCTCTGCTGGTTGTGTTTTATAGCCAGAAACAATTACTCTAGGAACAGATACAGCTTGTTCAGGATCAGGCATTGGTCCTGGGTCAAATGGAAGTTCTGGTTCAAATGGAGTTTCTGGTAATAATGGAGCTTCTGGCTCAACTGGGGCTTGTGTTGGTGTTGGGGCTCCTATTGTTTTAACAAATATATCTTTAGTTGTAGATTGATTTAATCCTTGCGGAGTTTTGTAAGTGATTAGAAATGATACTTTTACATACCCTGTGTTGACATCATCTCTAGTAGTAAAATTATAGCTAACAGTCTTTGTTCTATCCGCTGTTTTGGGCTTAGAGTTTTTCCCAGGTAAATTGCCATCTCCACCTACCTTTATATTATAGTTCATTTTGTTAATTTCATAAGGAAATATCTCTGAACTAGAGTCTAGTATTGGAGTAATTACAACATTAGTGGCATCCTCTTTTCCTTCATTTATTAAAGGAATATCTATTTTAACATCTTCCCCATAAGTACTCTGTGGCGTATTCTGGTCTTGACCAATAACAATTTGGATATCTGGATCCAGAGACAGCTCATCTCCTGTGGTTTCTCCCGTTGCTAAAACATTTATTGGTTGTCTGAAACTTAATAAAGTAAAACCTATCATAAACATAAATAAGATAAAAAGATGTGACTTGTTGAGTTTTTTCATCTGACTTTTTCCCCTTCATTTTTATATTGTTACATAATATTTCTATATATACCTATATAATAATTTCTTTTATATAATAATTATTAAGTTTTTATATAGGCATTTATTTCAGAAATAGATGTTTCATTATTTAAACTTAAACTCTACTGGGCCTCTCTACTTTCACTATCTCCCCATCAGATATGTGAAATATACGATCAGCGTGATTTGCTAGATTAATATCATGAGTAACCATAATCAATGTTTGATTTTGCTCCTTTACAACTTTTTTCAATAAATTAATTACTTCCATAGATGTGTGAGAGTCCAAGTTGCCAGTTGGCTCATCTGCAAATATGATCTTTGGACTTACCACAAGAGCCCTTGCTATACCTACTCTTTGTTGTTGCCCTCCAGACATTTCCATAGGTTTATGTTTCTTGTGAGTTGATAAACCTACCATATCAAGGATCCTTGATGCCTTCTTTAATCTTGTATTTCTAGATACTCCCTTGAATGTTAGTGGTAAAGCAACATTTTCTATAGCAGTCATAGAAGACAGTAAATTAAATGATTGAAAAACAAAGCCTACGTTTTCTCTTCGAAACTTTACTAGTTGATTTTCTCTAAGTTTCTCAATATGCTTGCCATCAATTATTATTTCACCTTTTGTTGGTTTTTCAAGACCTGCAAGCATATTAAGCAGAGTTGATTTACCAGAGCCAGAAGTTCCAACTACTGCGCAGAATTCGCCTTTATTAATAGTTATGTCCACATCATTCAATGCATGTATCTTATTGCTACCGACAGTATAAATTTTATGTAGATTCCTCACAAGGATAACTGGTTCCTGAGTTCCTTGTCCATTAGTCTTGTCTTTAGAGTCCTTATTACCTTTTAGTTGTGCTTGAATTTCCATCCCAACCTTTCCTCCCTATTTATAAAGCTTAATATTAGCTAATTTTATTATACAATGTAAAAAACTGTTTGTATAATTAATATTTTCTTAAGTATTCTATGTCTTAAATTATCCTTTTATAAAATTTAATAACATAATACTATTATTTCCCTTGACTCTTTAGTTTTTACATGCTATTCTTGGATAAGTATTTTGAATAAAGAATTGATCTCATATGTTTTTGTAAATCCTTATTTTGATTTATAAACATATATGTTTTTTATTAGAGATATAAGAAAAATAAGGAGGTATCTTAGATGAATACAGGTACTGTAAAATGGTTTAATTCACAAAAAGGTTTTGGCTTTATCACAAATGACGACGGTGGCGAAGATGTATTTGTTCATTTCTCAGGTCTTGCAATGGATGGTTTTAAATCTATTGATGAAGGTCAAAAAGTATCATTTGACTTAGAACAAGGACAACGTGGAATGCAAGCTGTTAATGTTCAAGTTATATAATTAATTTTCAAACATAAAACACCGGTATTCATTTTATTAAAATGAATACCGGTGTTTTATGTTTGAATTTATTATATTTCTCTATGAAAATTAAGTAAATAACTTTCTAAATCCATTCATTATATCGTTTGATATATATTTTCTTGATGAGTTGTACAGCCAACATATAACCAATCAAAAGTAATATAAGCCAAGGAACAAAGCTCACTTGTAGTGGTAGCATATCTAACCCAATCGCTAAATCAGAAAAACTAACAATAATAACAATAATTCCAACTACAAATGTAGATATGGTTAATTCTTTAGATGACATACTTTTGATAAAAGGTGTCTTGGCAGTACGAATCATATGAATGATAAGTATTTGTGAAAGAGTTCCAAATATAAACCAACCAGCTTGAAATAAGGGAGCCTTTTCCATATTATTTGCACCTATAACAAACCAAAGTATTAGAAAACAAAGGATATCAAATATTGAACTTACAGGCCCTAACCAATACATGAAATTCCTAACACCTCCTGTATCCCATGATTTTGGTTCTGTTAGGTATTCTTTATCAATCTTGTCAAATGGCATACCTATTTGAGCAAAGTCATTTAATAGATTTTGTGTCAAAAGCTGTACTGGTAACATAGGTAAAAAGGGTAAGAATAAGCTTGCAAATATAATTGATATAATATTTCCAAAGTTACCACTGGTAGCCATTTTAATATACTTCATTATATTTCCAAAGGTCTTACGACCTTCTAAAACACCACGTTCTAATACCATTAAGTCCTTTTCAAGTAATACTATATCAGCCGTTTCTTTTGCAATATCCACTGCAGTATCTACAGAAATACCTACATCTGCCTGCCTTAAAGCTGGAGCATCATTAATGCCATCCCCTAAGAAACCAACTGTATGACCCTCAGATTGGAAGGCAGAAATAACACGCGTCTTTTGTTGTGGTGATAATTTAGCAAAAAGACTAGATTTTTCTATAGCTACAGCTAGCTCTGAATCAGTCATACCCTCAACATCACTACCGGTATATACAAGACTAGTATCAATGCCAACTTCATTACAAACATTTATAGCTACTCCTTCACTATCCCCTGTCAAAACAACTGTTCGCACTTTATACTCTTCTAATGCTTTAATAGCAGGGTTTGCACTCTTTTTAGGTGGGTCTAGGAAACCCATAAATCCGATTATTACCATCTCTCTTTCATCGTCAATGCTAAAGTGATTACTATCAGGTATATCGTTCTTTTGAGCCACAGCAATCATACGTAAACCCTGATGATTATAAGTTTCATATGTTTCCTTAACAATTTCTAGCTTCTCATCATCTAAAGGATAAACCTTACCATCTAATTCAATGAAAGAAGAAATAGAAATCATCTCTTCTACTGCTCCTTTAGTAATTAACTGACGCTTGCCTGTCCTGTCTTCAAGTACTACACTCATACGGCGACGATTAAAGTCAAAGGGTATCTCATCAACAGCTTCATATTTATCAAGGAGCTTATCGAATTTATATTCTTCAGCCCGATTTATAATAGCCAAATCAATTAAGTTTTTCATACCTGTTTGAAAATATGAATTTAAATATGCATGTCTAAGAACTCG
>CAZXSM010000071.1:0-10367 GCA_964643255.1 uncultured Lachnospiraceae bacterium | reverse complement strand
GCATAAAGAGTCATACTAAAATTATTTTTACCGGTAATAATAATTTTATTATCCTCAAACTTAGTATCTAAATTATCTTTTTCTGGCAATTTTACATCTTCTATTTCGTAAGTTCCTTCGCCCTCTTCTTTAATTCTTTTTTTAACAATAACTTCATACTCACCAGCTTCTACCCCATCAGAAATATATCTCACCTCAAGATTGGCATCACTAGAATATACACTATTATTAATATTACCATTTAGTAATGACTTAGTATTAAATTCTGTTGTGTCAGAAATTCTTTCAATTTCTTCTTGCAATTGTTCTATTTCTTTAACGATAGTCTCTCTATCTTCATCAGTACTTGTGTCATTAGATGCTTGTATAGCCAATTCCCTCATCCTAGATAAAATCTCTCCAATTTCACTAAGAGCTCCTTCTGCTGTTTGTATGACAGAAATTCCATTTGCTGCATTATTAGATGCTTGATCTAGGCCCCTTATCTGGGTTCTCATTTTATGGGAAATCGCCATTCCTGCTGCATTATCTGATGCATGATTAATTTGTCGCCCTGATGATAACTTTTCTAAACTGCTGCCTAATTGATTATTATTTCTTCTTAATAAACTATTTGCCTTTAATGCTGATATATTACGATTTATTCTCATGACCTCTCCAACTCTCTTATATAAATTAATAATTCCTTTGCTGTCTTGTATAATAATTGTCCTTGACTAGTCATACTTTTGTCTGAATCATTTACATCTTCTTCTATGTGTTTATTGGTCTCATTTATAAGATTTAATTTATTACTACTAGGATCTGATTGATTATAATATTCTATATTGTTTACATTAGAAATAATTGTTTCTGTACTATGAGCCTCAAGTGCATAATATATTGTGCTATTTGTTAACCCCATGTCTTCAAATCTAGATGTTAACTTTTTATTATCTTCTTTAATAAGCTCTAAACTTCCTATATTATCACAGGTAATAAGTCCATCTAATTCCTCACCATCTACTTTAAAACTCATTGTAATATTTCCTAGCCTTTCAGATGGAATATATACTTTTACCTTCCCTTTTTCTTCTTCATTTCTCAAAATCGTCAGGTTAACATTTGTAACTGTATCTCCTGTTGAAATTGGAATTTGATAATGCTCTCTTTCTGATAAAAATTTAATAAATGAAATACCATTTGTTAGCATTCTTACTGTAGATAAATCTTTTGGCAAAAATACATCACTCTCATAAAAGTTCTTAATATTTTCTTTTATATCTCTTTCAAACTTGTCATATTCCGAATTTATTTCATCATAAGAATTAAAATTAGTCATTATTTGCTCGGAAGCAGATTCAATACTTATATCTTGTGCATTATTTGAATCCCAACTTTGATTTAATATCTTTCTAAGTTCTATATTAAAATTGCTATCTTGGCTAATTAAATGTGTGGCTGCATTAATATTATTAATGGTTGTTGGTATATTAAGACTATCTAAAAAATTAATAATATTACTATTATTGCTTATAACATCCTTAATATTATCTAGCTCATAAGCATAATACTCATTTTCGCTTTCCAGATCATATTCTAATCTTTCAAGTTCATCGCTCAATTTTTCAACAGATAAATTATATATATCTTTGTCATTTGCTTGTATTTGATTTAACTTTTCAGGAGATATATTATCATTTATCTTATCAATAAACCCTTCATTGATCTGAATATCAATATCTTTTGTGTTTTTAGTATTACTTTCTAACATACCAAATTGTTCATCAACTAAAACATCTACTTGTCCATGATTCCTTGTTCTAATTGCCTTTAAAAGATTATTAAGGGTTAACTCTTGACCGGCTTTTATAACAGCCCCGATAGCTGCCTCTCCACTATTATTTAATTGATTTATTAGTCTATAGATACCTATATAAGACTCTTTTTCACTTTCGGAAATATTATTATTCTTATCAAGTTTCCAAAGATATTTGCTAAATTTATCGATTTCACCTGATTGATTCTTACTTTTTTCATTATTAATTTCTTCTTGTAAGTCTGGAATCGGAATATCTAAAGGGTTAATCCCCTTCTTTATCATATTTACTACTAGGTGGGGATTTGTGTTTTTAAGTACATCATTAATTTGATTGTCATATAGTTTTATTAAATTAATGTTCTCTAAGTTAATATCTATTTCGTTGTATCCTAATATACGAATAGCCCTTTTATTTCCTTCTGTGTCTTCTAGTTTTAAACTATATAGAATATCGTCAATACCTTCGAATGCCTTGTGTATACTATCACCATAATATCTGTCGGGCTTAGTCATTAATGTTTCATAAGACTCCTCTACTAGCCTGGCATCTGTAAGATGTTTGTTCCCTTCTTCTAGTAATGAAGTAACAGTTTGTTGATCTACATTTTTAAAAGTAGTGCCTAGTATGGAAGCTGGCATAAATTTTAATCTATCAAAGTCATTAATAGTATCTTTTATGGTGTTTACATTGCCTATATTGTCTTCAATATTAGCTTCCCTTAAAATATTACTATAATACTTAGTTTCAATACTTCTTAAATCTTCAATTACTTTACTAAGTTTATCTGTCTCTAAATTTGTTCCACTTTTAATAAGTTGTTTCCCTGACTCTACAGTTAATTTTAATCGTATTTCTTCAAGATTTCTTTTTAAGGAAATGCTTGCTATATCTAACTCATCATTATATATCTCTATTGATGCTTTATTATTATCATAATCTACTATATTGTTTTCCTTAATATCTGTATCTATATCTTTTATTTCTTGTAAACTAAGGTCTTTATCTAAATTTTTATTACTTTCAATATAATCTATAGTTTGCTGGTCTATAGCATTAAATTCTTTTATGGTGTTATCTAACCTTTTATAAGGAATAAGACTTAAGTCAGCAGTTTCAGGATTTTCGCCATCATATAGGTTATTAATCGATAAGTTAAGAACATCTTCCATAGTCAATTCACTTTTTATCAACTTAAAGTCCTGGACTTTCCACAAATTCTCTACAGTGACTGGTACATCATATTTTAAAAGCATATTAGCATCTTTAAGAGTCTCATCATTTACTTCAAGTCCCGTATCTTCAATTATTCTCGAAAGTTGAGAAATGAGTTCATTATGTTCAATAGATTCTAAATTATCTAGGTTGTCAACATTACTTATACTTTCAAACCCTACATGCATTGATTTATAAACGTTATTAATAGAAAATGATAAGTTATTATCTATTAAATATGTCATTGCTTCCTCAGGCATGTCTTGTATGAGAATAGCCTTTTCCATTGCATTAGATATTTTAGCCATATTCTCTCTTGTAACTGGAAGTCCTTTTTCTTCTAACTCCTGGGCTATTTGCTTTTCTATTCCAGATAGACCTTTATATTCTTTTATAGATTCAATCTTTTCTTTCTTTGAATCTTTATGATCTTCTACGCGTTCTTTTGTTTCCACCTTATTTTCTTTAATTCTCTCTATAGCACTTTCTAGTTGCTCTAAATTGTAATCCTTATATGGAACCCCTTCTTCATCTAAAAGCTTAATATCATTATCTGTAATCCTTTGTGACAAGATATCCCAAGTGCTTACTCTATTAGTTTCACTTGTTTTAGTATTCCCTAATGTCTTTGAAGTTTGATCCTTTTCTAATGGTGAATACAGAAGTGTTTTATGATCAAAGTTAATCGCGGATAGATTCTTTTTATACTTTTCCACACCTGTTTTATTTTTAAAATAGCTTGCTCTATTATCTAAACCTATTTTACTATCACTAATATCCACATGTTTTATATTGCTTTTATTAATACCGGCTATATTCATATATTCTTTATCGCAAGTCTGCTAACTTAATACAGAAGCGAAACTTCTTACACCACCTTACTTAGCTTATTAGACTGACTTCTCTTATAGTATATTTCGTCCATATTGTTAAAAATATTAGACTTAAGTGAATAAAAAAAGACTATCCAAATATGTATATATACATATTTGGATAGTCTTCTATAAGAATGTTTTCGCACTCGTGCCCCCCTGCACTTGTTGTCTGTTTTAGACAACCCTCTCCTATCAAGTGATTACAATAATATCATCTATTATTCACTTTGTCAACTTAAAGCCCAATTCCTTTATATTTTTAGTTAATTTTATGTTCAATCGTTATCAAAAAATTCAAAAAGTAGTTTTTCTAAATAGATTTGATCACTTATTCCCATAGTCTCTCTTGCAGAATGCATAGCAAGAAGTGGAACTCCTAGGTCTATAGCCTTCATTGGTAACCATGATGATATTATTGGCCCTAGTGTTCCTCCGCCACCAACATCAGATCTATTTACAAACTTCTGATACTTAATTCCTGCTTTCTCGCATATTTGTTGTATAATTGCTACACTTTCTGTATCATATGTATATTTTTGATTACTATCAATCTTTATAGCAATTCCATTGTTTAGCTTTGCTTGATTAACTGGATCAAATTTTTCTGGTCTATTTGGATGAAGAGCATGAGCCACATCCACTGATATAAGTAAACTATCAACTGCTATATTAAATAACTTTTCACCTGATTTTGCACCTAGACCTGTAAATATCTTTTCAATTAATAAATTGAGGATAGCAGAGTCTGCACCTTGTTTACTCCTACTTCCAATTTCTTCATTGTCATATAAGGCTATAAGGTTAATTCCTTGGCTTCTCTTTCCTTTTGCTACTGCTTTTAATAAAGCAAGTACAGAAGTTAAGTTATCTAGTCTTGGTCCAGAAACAAACTCTTTATTTATCCCAATTTCATATGGTTTTTCTACATTATATATATATATATCGTAATCTAATATCTCCTCAGGACTTACATCTAACTGTTTTGCTATATACTCAGTAAAATAATTTTCTTTATTAATTTTATCATTTTCCATTGCTAGAAGAGGAATTGTATCAATTTGTTTATTAAGCTCAATGCCTTTATTTACTTCTCTGTTAATATGTATAGGTAGATTTGGTATAGTTAAAACTGGATCTTTTATATCAAATAGTTTCATATTTGGTTTAAAGGGATCCTTACTTTTTAATGCTACTCTACCAGCAATTGATAAAGGCCTATCCATCCAAGTATTTAATATAGGACCTCCATATACCTCCGTATTTAACTTTAGATATCCATTTGAATTCATTTCCCCATTAGGTTTTACACGAAATCCTGGACTATCTGTATGACCTGCACCAATTCTAATGTTTTGGCCTGGCTTCCAGTCCTTACCTACAGTAAATGCAAATAAAGATGTTGCATAGGGTGCCACATAATATGAACCACCTGCTTCTAGTTTCCATTCTTCTCTAGTATTTAATTCTGTAAAACCTTCATTCTTGAGAAGTTTTTTTCCTTCTTCTACCGTATGGTAGGGTGTTGTTGCTTTATTAATAAAATCAATTAGTTCTTTTATTGTTTCATTCTTCATATTTATCTCCTAGTTTATATATTGTTTAATTATACTTTGTTTAATTATACTTTGTTTAATTATTGTCTTTTGTTTGAACCTACATTTTGTAGACTTGCTATATACATTAACATATTGTTTCAATATTTCCAAACTATACTTTAGTATGATACAATAATATTAATTACTTAATAGAAAAAGGTGTTTAAAGTGAATCAGGAATTGTTTGATAAAACGTGTAAACAAGTTATTAGTTTAGCAACTAACAAAGATGGTATTATAGGGGACTCTTCTCAAATTGGAACCCTAAGGGAAAAAACCGTTCATGCAGTTGTTAAAAGCTATATTGAACCCGATTTTTCTAATCATGAAATTAAGATAGATAACTATTACGCAGATATTGTAAATGAAGATGGAATAATAGAAGTACAAAATGGAAACTTTAATAAGCTAAGAAATAAGTTAAATGCTTTACTAGACTTGAAACCTCTAACGATTGTTTATCCTGTTTGTCATATTAAAATGATACATTGGATAGAAGAGGACACAGGAGAAGTGGGTAAACCTCGCAAGTCACCAGTAAAAGGAACTCCTCATATGATTTTTAGAGAATTATATAAAATCAAAAATTATTTAAATCATCCCAACTTAAAATTTCATATAATCCTTATGGATATGGATGAATACCGTTTATTAGATGGATGGAGTAAAGATAAAAAAAGTGGAGCTACCAAATGTGATAGAATACCCACTAAATTAATTGATGAGTTATCTATCAATTCCGTGGAAGATTATTATAAATTTATACCAGATAATTTACCTACAAACTTTACTGTAAAAGATTATAGAAAAACAGCTAAGATAAAGTTAAAAGATGCGCAAGCTGCGGTAAATATTCTAAACCATTTAGGTACAATTAAAAGAATTGGAAATAAGGGAAGGGCATACTTATATACATATTAGATAATATATTTTAACAAATTATCAATCAGCAGAAGCTTCTTGAATATTGTTAAACCCTGCTAGTAATAAGTCAACCATTCTTCCATAGCTCTTAACCCCATCTTTTTGATTATTCACTTTTAGATATGTATCATTTACTTTGTTTGCAGTAGTACTAATTACTGTATTATCAAATTGACTCCAATAGCTTGATTTATCTCTTATATCAGCTGACATACCTTGACTAAAGCCTTTTCTGCTTTCTGAATAAAGTATAGGATCTTCTCTATACAAAGCATTTCCTGCATGAGTCAATGCCAACATAGTTCCACTATATTGAAATACTAAATCTTCAGAAGATTTACATACTAAAAATGCAATATAATTGGCTTCATCTTCCCTCATAAAACCTCTAAGATGTGCTACTTCATGAGCCATAGTAGAAGGAATTGTATAATCTGGAGCATGGCTATTTATATTTGCTTCCATTGTAAATGGCCAGAATATACCTGTTGTCTTCGTCCGGGACATAAACTTTGATGACAATACCTTCTTAGGTCTTACATAGTTTCCTTGTAAGACGGGATATTCTAAGGATAAATTTTCATAAGCTTTGTTAAGTTTACTAGTAAGGTCCTTCCAACTTTTATCTGAAATTTCTAAAACTCCATAACTATTGATATGTTTAGAATTTAACTCCAACTCTTTTCTTTGATTAGAAGCTTTTTCTACTAAATATACATTAAGGTTATAAAGCTCATCTACGCTAGAATCTGTAATTATGATGTTATTGATTTTAGAAAATGTATATCTATGATAGTTAATGCCTGCTAATAATGTAAAGCTAAATATCAATATACTAAATATGCAAGCTACATTTACAATAACATTTTTAAATTTTGATCTTCTATCATTTATGTTATTAAACATAATATTAAATATATAAATAATTAGCATTAAAATAGCTATAATTAATAAATATATGGAAACTTCCATTAAAGAAAATGGTATATATCTTGTTATACTATTTATAACTTTTGAAATGAATTTATATACTCCTCGTGAAAATATGTATTCTGCAACCCATTCATTATTCTTAACAATATAAATAATAAGAATAGACAAAGGAATAAGTAATAAACTTAACAGTCTTTTCTTATGTTTTTTCATTATAGCCCCTTTTTCATTAGTTTATGGTGAATTTGCTTACGAATCAGTGTATTATTATTTTATCATATATTAACTTCACAGTAATTAAGTTAGTGATAAATATATGTTGCATTTTTATTAAAAACATGAAATATTTTTGGTTATAAAAGGGATAATATTTATGAATTATATTGATAAATATCTTGCTTCATAACTTGTGTAATGTTGGAATTATGCTATAATATATAGTAGTTATTTATTTTGTGCTTAAATAAAATGATTATAATTGGCTAACACCAAAATAATATATGTGAAAGTGTCACAGATTGGAGAATTTCATGAACGATAATCAACAAACAGATTTAAAAAATGAAACTATTGAAGAAACTTTAGAAACTGAAAACACAGCAAGTAAATCCGAGGTTGTAAAAGAAGACATACCTTCTATGGATGAATTTGAAGATCAAATCAATAAATCTTTTAAGAAAGTTAATTATGGAGATATATTAACAGGGACTATAGTTGGAATATCTGATACCGAAATAACTTTAGACCTAGGCTCATATGCTGAAGGCATTGTTAAAATTAATGAAATAAGTAATGACCCTAACTTTTCTATTGAAGATGAACTAGCCACTGGCGACGAAATAACTGCTAAAGTTATTAAAGAAGATGATGGCGAAGGAAACATATTATTATCAAAGAAACAAGCTGACTTTTTAATTGCTTGGGATAAAATGCAAGAATATATGGATAATGAAACAGTTGTTACTGTTAAAATTACAAATGCTGTAAAAGGTGGAGTTATTACTCCTATTGAAGGTATCCGTGGATTTATACCTGCTTCCCAATTATCTGTTAGCTATGTTAAAGATTTAGAAGAATGGGTAGGAAAAGAAGTAGATGCTGTAGTAATTACAGTTGATCAAAGCAAAAACAGATTAGTTCTTTCTAGCAAACAAGTTGAAATGGAAAGAAGATATGAGGTTAAAGAAGAAAAACTTGATAATCTTGAGGTTGGATCTATTGTTACAGGTGTTGTAGATAATATTGTACCTTATGGTGCATTTATAAAACTTGATGGTGTATTATCAGGTTTATGTCATATTTCACAACTTTCTAACAAGTTTGTAAAATCACCTAATGAAGTAGTAGAAATAGGTCAAGAAGTTCAAGTTAAGATTTTAGATATAAAAGATGGTAAAATTAACTTAAGTATGAAGGCTCTTGAAGAAAGACCTAGCTCTGATAAACCATCATACCAACGCAATACTAACAAGGGTAAAAAGAAGTCTAATTTCAAAAATCAAAATACTAGTCATGACTTTACTTCTGACCAAGATGCTACAACTAATTTAGGAGATTTATTAAAAGACCTAGATTTATAATTTTTTGTTATAATTCGATAATTTCAAATGTTTTTAAATTATCAAGAATGAGCATAAATAGGATTTTATCCTATTTATGCTCATTTTTTAAATATGATTAGTTTTAAAAAAACCTAAGAGACTTTTATCTACTTTTTCATTCGGCTTTTTTAACTTGTTTTTTTCTTTAGAATTGGATTTTTTATTATCTAAGTTCTTCTTGTTCTTCCTTCCACTACTATCTGTATTATGTAATTCTTGATCATTAGAATAATCGTCTTCTGAATTAATTAATTTATAATCCTCTAATACATACTCATTATTATTATAATAGCTTTTATCATATTGAGTTTCTTCTTCATAGACATGTCCAAATGATAGAAGCATATTCTTTTCATTAGTGAATTCATCATCTGTATCAACAGATGAATTTATTTTATAATTATTAACCTCATTATTTATGGATAGCATCTTGTCATCTAGGTATGATACAAGGTCTGCACATTCTTTTAATTCTTTTCTTATCTCTTTTGGCGCATTTCCCTCGAATTTATAATATATCTTATGTTCTAAACTTGCCCAATAATCCATTGCTATTGTGCGAATCTGGATTTCTACCTTTGTATCTACTACCGCATTAACTAAATAAATTGGAACTGACACTATCATATGGTAACTTGAGTAACCATTCTCTTTTGGGTTAGTTACATAATCCTTAATTTTTAAAACTTCTACGTCATTTTGCTTTGAAATTGCTTCAGCTATACTATATATATCGGATTTGAATGAACATATTATTCGAATACCAGCTATATCATTTATATACTTCACAATATTCTCTATAGTAAATTCTTTTCCATTATGTCTTAGCTTTTTAGCTATACTCTGAGGTGTTTTTAAACGAGAAGTTACATGTTCTATTGGATTATGTTTGCTCTTCATTTTAAATTCATTGTTTAGAATTTCTATTTTTGTTTCAACTTCTTTTAAGGCAGAATCATATATAAACATAACTTTCTCAAAGTCTTTTTCATTACTATATTGTTTTGGTAAATTCATGATGTCCTCCTTGAATACAGATTATAAATACTAATTAAGAATAAAATCTCTTTTTGTTATTTATATATGTAATCAATTTGTTTTAAATATTTTATATTTTGAAATTCTTATTATATAATTTTACTATTTATAAAGGATTTATCCATTACAATTTAGATTATATCACTAAATTATGAACAAACTTTGAAATCTTGAATATTTATTGTATATTTATTTGTTTTAATTATTGTCTTATAAAAGTTACTTATATGTTTATATATAATTATAGTATTAACTTAATTTTTATTTATTTTCAATAAAAAATAACAAAAAAAATAGATATAACATAAGATTTAAAATCTTAATATTATATCTAAATACGTTGATTTAAATAATTCTACTGAGATATCCGGGACTCGAACCCGGGAC
>CAZXSM010000070.1:0-10372 GCA_964643255.1 uncultured Lachnospiraceae bacterium | reverse complement strand
GTAGTTTAAGTCTAGGAGAATTCCAAGCCTTCATACAATATGTTCGTATGTTTAATTCACCTTTTAGACAAGTAATGGGGATTATGAATACAATCCTTAGTGCCTTGGCTTCAGCAGAACGTATTTATTCCTTTCTAGATGTTGATGAAATTAAAGAGCATGGAAGAGATGGTTTAGATTTAGAAGAGGTTAGGGGGAATATCGAATTTGAAGATGTTGATTTTGCATATGACCTAAACCACCCTCTATTTGAAAAAGTATCTTTGAAAGTACCACAAAGGCAGCAGGTTGCTATCGTAGGATCAACAGGTGCAGGTAAGACAACCCTAGTAAATCTGCTTATGGGTTTTTATGATATTCAGGGTGGAAGCATATATTTAGATGGAAAAGAAACAAAAGAGATTAAAACAAGGGAATTACGTAATGCCTTTGCTATGGTCTTACAAGATACATGGCTTTTTGAAGGTACTATAGGGGAAAATATTGCTTATGGATATCATTTAGGACCAGGAGAATCTCTAGATGCTGTGTCTCAGGACAAGATAGAAGAAGCAGCAAGAATGGCTAGGGTAGACCACTTTATTGAACTTTTACCTGATAAGTATGATACCCTATTAACTGAAGGTGGGACTAATATTTCTGTAGGCCAACGCCAGTTAATTACTATAGCACGAGCTATGATAAAGAAAGCCCCTATTATTATACTAGATGAAGCTACTTCATCTGTAGATACTAGAACTGAAGTATTGATTCAAGAAGCAATGAAAGAGCTAACTCAGTGTAATACTAGTTTTGTTATTGCCCATCGTCTCTCAACTATCCGCAATGCTGATCAAATAATTGTAATGGATAAAGGAACTATTGTGGAGACTGGAAATCATGAAGAATTATTAGAAAAAGACGGGTTATATGCAAAGATGTATAAGGCTGGGCAAGCTTCTTAAGGAAAACTCCTATTTGAATTTAACTTGCATTCCACAATATCCATCAAGATGTAAAATAATCTTGACATTCAAAAGCACCGTGATATAATAAAATTTATATATGTATAACACTATGATGAGACGAGTAGAGTGTGAAACAATAAAGAGAGAGATACATTTGGTGGAAGTATCTTATTGGGAAACATTTGAAAACTACCTCTGAGTGACTCTAATCCAGTCCGGTGATAACGTTATAATCCAATTAAGCAGGGAACATTATTGAATTTTAATATTTATATAAATATTTCCAATTAGGGTGGAACCGCGAGTATAGACTCGTCCCTTTCGACTTGTAAGTAAACAAGATCGAAAGAGACGAGATTTTTTATTCCTCTTAACCTATTTAGATACAAAAAGTATAAAAAATTGAAAGGAGCAACAAATAATGAAAGTAACACTAAAAGATGGATCAGAAATACAATTGGAACAAAGTAAAACTGCATATGAAATTGCAGAAGGTATAAGTGCTGGCCTTGCAAGAATGGCTTGTGCAGCAGAAGTTGATGGAGAATTAGTAGACCTAAGAACAGTTATTGACAAGGACTGTGAATTAAATATATTAACATTTAATGATAAAGGTGGTCAGGAAGCCTTTCATCATACATCTGCCCATGTTCTTGCTCAAGCGGTAAAAAGACTATACCCACATGCTAAGCTTGCAATTGGACCGGCAATTGAAAATGGATATTACTATGACTTTGATATGGAACCACTTGATAGGGCTAGCTTAGATAAGATTGAAGCAGAAATGAAAAAAATAATTAGAGAAGCAAGTGATATTGAAAGATTTGAACTTCCTAGGGATGAAGCAATCAAATTAATGGAGGAAAACAATGAGCCATATAAAGTTGAATTGATTGAAGATCTTCCAGAGGATGAAATAATAACTTTTTATAAACAAGGTGAATTTGTAGACCTGTGTGCAGGACCCCACCTAATGAATACAAAACCTATAAAGGCATTTAAATTAACATCTTCATCTGGCGCTTACTGGAGAGGCGATGAGAACAATAAGATGTTAACTAGGGTTTATGGTACTTCATTCACTAAGAAGAAAGACTTAACAGCATATTTAGACCACCTAGAAGATGTGAAGAAGAGAGACCATAATAAACTAGGTAGAGAGATGGAGCTTTTTACAACTGTTGACGTAATTGGTCAAGGGCTACCACTAATGATGCCAAATGGAGCAAAGATTCTTCAAAAACTTCAAAGATGGATAGAAGATGAAGAAGAAAAACGTGGTTATATGCTAACTAAAACACCTTATTTAGCTAAAAGTGATTTGTATAAGATATCAGGGCATTGGGACCATTATAGAGATGGAATGTTTGTTATAGGCGATGAAGATAATGATGAAGAAGCAATGGCTCTACGTCCTATGACTTGCCCATTCCAGTATTATATATATAAGGCAAGCCAAAAATCTTATAGAGACTTACCAATACGTTATAATGAGACTTCTCCTTTATTTAGAAATGAAGACTCAGGAGAAATGCATGGTTTGATTAGGATAAGACAATTCACTCTATCAGAAGGCCATATTATATGTACTCCAGATCAAGTAGAAGAAGAAATAAGAAATAGCCTAGAGTTTATTCAGTATGTAATGACAACACTTGGTATTATTGACGAAGTATCATTCCGTTTTTCAAAATGGGATCCAAATAATAAAGAGAAATATATTGGTACAGAAGAAGAATGGGAAAGAACTCAAGGCATTTTAAGGAATATATTAGTGGATATGGAATTAGAATTTGAAGAAGTAGAAGGTGAAGCAGCCTTTTATGGACCTAAGATTGACATTCAATTTAAAAATGTTCACGGTAAAGAAGATACAATTATTACAGTTCAATTAGATAATACTGTAGCAGAAAAGTTTGATATGTTTTATGTAGATAAAGATGGAGAAAAGAAACGCCCATACATTATCCATAGATCATCGATAGGATGTTATGAAAGAACTTTGGCTATGCTAATTGAATATTATGCAGGTCAATTCCCAACATGGTTATCTCCTGAACAAGTAAGGATTCTACCAATATCTGATAAGTTTAATGATTATGCAAATGAAGTTCTTAAGAAATTAAAGGACAATGGCGTGGCGGCTACTCTTGATTCGCGTTCAGAAAAACTAGGATATAAAATCCGTGAAGCAAGAAAAGAACGACTTCCATATCAGATTATAGTGGGAGCACAAGAAGCAGAAAAAGGTACAATTTCCCTAAGAAGTCGTTATCTTGGAGACGAAGGTGAGAAAGACCTTGATGAATTTATTGACAATATTTGTAGAGAAATTAGAACTAAAGAAATAAGAGAAATTGAAGTAGAAGATTAATTTGGAGGAAGAAATTTGACTGATATAGAACAAGAAATAAAGAGGAGACGAACATTTGCAATTATTTCCCATCCAGATGCTGGGAAAACCACATTAACTGAAAAGCTATTGCTATATGGTGGTGCAATTAATCTGGCTGGATCTGTAAAGGGGAAAAAGACAAGTAAACATGCTGTTTCTGACTGGATGGAAATAGAAAAGCAACGTGGTATTTCAGTTACTTCTTCCGTTTTGCAATTTGATTATGATGGATATTGCATTAATATATTAGACACACCAGGCCATCAAGACTTTTCAGAAGACACATACAGAACACTCATGGCTGCTGACTCAGCAGTCATGGTAATTGATGGCTCTAAGGGTGTTGAAGTCCAAACTAAGAAATTATTTAAGGTTTGCGTAATGCGTGGCATACCAATCTTCACATTTATTAACAAGATGGACCGTGATGCCCTAGATTCTTTCGACCTACTTGATGACATTGAGAAGGTTTTAGGAATACAAACATGCCCTGTTAATTGGCCAATCGGTAGTGGTAAAGATTTTCAAGGTATTTATGATAGGCAGAAAGAAACAATAACAAGATTTGTGGAATCAGATACAGACAAGGGCCAAAAGAAATTAAAAACTATAAATGTGGCTCTTGGAGATCCCCAGTTAGATAATATAATTGGTGAAGAAAATCATGAAAATCTAGAAATGGAAATAGAATTATTAGATGGAGCAACCATACCATTTGACATTGATAAAGTACAAAAGGGAGAGTTAACTCCAGTATTCTTTGGATCTGCCCTTAAAAACTTTGGTGTAGAGACCTTCTTACAACATTTCCTAGATATGACTACCTCACCCCTTGCAAGAAATTCGACAGAAGGCTTAATTGATCCTATAGAAAATGATTTTTCAGCTTTTGTATTTAAAATTCAAGCTAATATGAACAAGCGACATAGAGATAGAATTGCCTTTATGAGAATTTCCTCAGGTAAATTTGAAGCAGATATGGAAGTACAACATGTTCAAGGTGATAAAAATATGAAACTGTCACAACCTCAACAAATGATGGCAGAAGAGCGGAAAATTGTTGATGAAGCCTATGCGGGAGATATTATAGGAGTCTTTGACCCAGGAGTATTCTCAATTGGAGATACAGTTCGTAGTCCAGGACAAACATTTGTATATGAAGGTATTCCTACATTTTCACCAGAGCACTTTGCAAGGGTACGTCAAGTTGACACTATGAAGCGAAAACAATTTGTAAAAGGTATAAAACAAATATCTCAAGAAGGTGGAATTCAAATATTCCAAGAATATGAAATGGGTCTAGAAGAGATAATTGTAGGAGCCGTTGGTGTTTTACAATTTGATGTTTTTAAACATAGGCTAGAAAAGGAATATAATGTAGAAATAAGGCTTGAGAACTTACCTTACTCATATATTAGATGGATTGAGGAAAGTCCAGTTGACCCAACTAAGCTTAGCTTGACTGCAGACTGCAAAAAGGTAAAAGACATGAAAGGAAATCCTTTACTCTTATTTATCCATAATTGGAGTGAGCAAACTGTTTTAGAGAGAAATGAAGGACTTGTATTATCGGAATTTGGCAAAGCAGAGTTTTAAAGCTAACACTCAAGGAGAGTGAATTTATGAACCAAGAATACAAAAACAATCAAAAAAACTCAAAGACAATTGATCTAATAGTTTATGCAGCTATTTATCTTATTGCTTGTGCTGTTATAGGAATTTATGCAGGAAAGCTTCTTGCATATGAAAGTCAAGCTTTTGGTACCTTAGGTGTAATTAGAACGATTATATTTATTGTACTTATTATTATATTACTGAGGTTTTTCCATGTTATTATTCATGAAGCTGGACATTTAATATTTGGTTTGATTAGTGGATATGAATTTGTTTCCTTTAGAATTGGGCCCCTAATGATAAAAGAGGAAGAAGGCAAATATGTACTTAAGAAATTCAAGATATCTGGAACTAGCGGACAATGTCTAATGATGCCAGATTCTAATTGGAATGCATATGATTATCCATATTTCCTCTACAATATAGGTGGTAGCTTAAATAATTTTATAGTGGCTTTTATTTCATTGGTCCTATATCTTATGTTTCCAGAAAATAGATACCTTTCAATGATTTTCATAATGTCCTTTGTAATTGGAATAACAGGTGGATTATTAAACACAATTCCCCTTATCGTAGGAGGAATTCCAAATGATGGCAAGAATATCCTCTTACTTAATAAGGATAGACAAAGCCGCAAAGCCCTATATATGCAGCTATATACCCATGGATTGCAATCAAAGGGCACTAGGTTAAAGGATATGCCAGAAGAATACTTTGAACTCCCAGCTAATGCAGATTTATCTAATCCATTAGTAGCAAGCTTTGGTGTATTTAAATCTAACTATTTACATGATAAAAAGGAATTTAGCCAGGCAAAGAAATATTCTGAGGATTTACTTACAAATGCTCCAGGACTTGTAGATATCTATAAAAATGAACTTAGATGTGAATTGTTATTTTACGAAATAATAGGTTTATGCCGAAAAGATGAAATAGAAAGATTATATACAAGTGAATTACAACAATATATAAAAGCAAGCTCGTCTTATGTATCAAGAAGAAGACTCATGTATGCTTATGAGGTTTTCGTTAACAAAGATAAAGAGGCCGCCAAAAAAGCCCTTGATGACTTTGAAAAGACTGCCAAGTATTATCCAAATGAAACAGAGATTGAGGGAGAAAGAGAATTGATTAAGTTTATTGACAATTTAGCAGTTATTAAGAATGTTGAATTTTAAAAAAATAAAATCTTATCAACTTATTTACTTGACATAAACCTAGAAACATGGTATGGTTATAAGGCTTGTGAGTAACAAGTATGTTAAAATATGAAGAAGTAGAGTATCCACTCTCACCTTAGCACGCAGAAGTGACTTGGGTAAATAATTTCGAATAAAAGAACAAGTATTTCCGAAATGTTAGTACTTGTATGGTTCTTGTTCTTATATTGCCAATTTTGCAGGCTAGTCGAATTAATGTCGGTGGATAGTAGATACTATCCATTTTTTATGTAAACATATTTATTTAGATTCAACCTATGGAGGTGCAGAATTATTAGCGAAATAATAATTAATGAAAGAATTAGAGACAAAGAAGTAAGAGTAATAAATCAAGATGGTGACCAACTTGGAGTTATGCCAACAAGAAAGGCATTACAACTTGCAAGAGAACAAAACCTTGATTTGATTAAAATTGCCCCGAAGGCAAATCCGCCAGTTTGCAAAATTATGGAGTTCGGTAAGTACAGGTACGAAATTGATAAAAGAAAAAAAGAAGCAAAGAAAAAACAAAAAACTATTGATGTAAAAGAAGTACGTTTATCACCAAACATTGAAGAACATGACTTAAACACCAAGGCTAATCAAGCTAGAAAGTTCATAGAAAAAGGTGATAGAGTTAAGGTTGCACTAAGATTTAGAGGACGAGAAATGGCCCATAAAGGAACTGGAAAAGAAATTATGGATCAATTCTTTGACTTGATTAAGGATGTTGCCCAAATCGATAGACCAGCCAGAATGGAAGGTAGAAACATGATTATGTTTCTAAGTCAACAAAAAAATAAATAACTATTTGTGCTTATACCTTTTATAAGTACAAAATGTTAAAATAAATATTATATTTCTATACAACTTCTATGTGACAAAGACAACTTTGCATAGATTACAAGCTATATAACATGAAGGAGGAATCATCATGCCTAAGGTTAAAACCAGAAGAGGCGTTGCGAAACGTATAAAGAAAACAGGTACTGGAAAGTACGTGAGAATGAAATCTAACAAAAGTCATATCTTAACAAAGAAGAGTAGTAAGAGAAAAAGAAATCTTAGAAAAAGTACTGAAGTAGACAAAGGAAATTCTAGGAAAATAAAGGAAATGGCACCATATTTATAAGAAATGACTTTTAAGTTAAGGAGGAAGAGAAGCCGTGGCGAGAGTAAAACGTGGAGTAAATTCCAGGAAAAAAAAGAATAGAGTATTAAAGCTAGCAAAAGGCTATAGAGGCGCTAGATCAAAACAATATAGAGTAGCAAAACAATCTGTAATGAGAGCATTGTCAACATCATTCTCAGGAAGAAAGCAAAGAAAAAGACAATTCAGAAGTTTATGGATTGCAAGAATCAATGCTGCAGCTAGAATGAATGATATTTCATATAGCAGATTTATGCATGGATTAAGACTTGCTGGTATTGATATTAACAGAAAAATGTTAGCAGAGATGGCAGTAAATGACTCAGAAGGATTTAAAGACTTAACAGAAATTGCTAAAGCAAAAGTATCAGAAAAACAAGAAGCAAGTATTGCTTAATTAATAGCTATAAGTCTTATTATAAAATTAATAAAAAGGTATATGTCATGAAAATATTATCAGGACTTATACCTTTTTTTGTTTTGTATTCTTTATCACTATAAGTAAAAGTTTGAGACTCCAATGTTATCCATAGATATTTTAGCTTTACATTTACTATTACATAAATAAGTTTTTTTGTAGCTACAAGACTTGGTTTTCTTATATTCTATTGCATATACTTCTAAGCAATAATGACCTTTATATGGCACATAAAATTCAAAACAATCATAGTTACTGATTTCAATACATTCTATTAATTGTTTATATGACCCGCAAATCTCATATAATGCAACTTCCCAACCATGGTTTTTACAACACTTACAACCTGATATACATCCTGATATAATTCCTTCCTCAACTAAGCAATCTGGACAAGGCTCTTCTTCAATGGGTTCAGGCACGAAAGGTTCAGGTACAAAAGGTTCTGGAATCTCAGGCTCAGGCCTTTCCAAGTATTCATCTAACACATCAGATACATCAGGGCAAAAGATTTGGCCATCAAATACAGGTAAATGGAATTCAAACCCACTGTTAGCACTTACAGCAAATGCATTTAAGGCAACATTTCCCGTAATATGACCTCCAGTTCTGTGACCATGTAACATTGCATCAGGTGCTAAGAAACTTCCCCAAATTGCTGCAGGGACTTCCATATAAATATTAGTAGCATCTTCAAATACATACAGGGTTCTTGAAGCTTGTTCCTCGGAACCTAGCAAACCATATTGTAAGTGAGCATTACTGCCAGTTTGAAGTCTTACAACTATAGTACTTGTATCAGGAACCCTAAAACTAATTCCCTTATTAATTAATCCGTTAGGTCTACGGTCAAGAACAAAGACATTCAAATCAGGGTCATCTCCAATTAAGACCCATTCATGAAAATCTTCCTCTACTATACCATTTGCAGGAATATTTTCTATACATTCCTTATACTCTTCGATACTAGTCCTAGCATCTTGGAAGAAAGCGGGGACATTAGCATCTATTCGGTTTGGAGGAACATAGTGGGGTGTGTCATAACTAGATATAATGTAATGATCACCACGGTCAGATGGGCTCCAGTAGCGACTTTGACCACTTGCTTCATACAAATAATCCAATTCATTAATTTGATCAGGGTTGCCATCTTTACCAATTAAAAATGTGCTACCACTTGCAGCACGAAAGTTGCCATTTACAGCAACATGACCCACAGTAACTAAAGGGCCATTCATGGAAACATTATTACCTACAAGGAAAGCAATGTTTTCAGGGTAATAGATAGGTCTTTGAGGATCATTACCAAAATTAAGAGTAAGACCTCTTGGGCTGTAGAAACTGCCGCCTACGGCAAATGCTCCTTTCATATCAACAATGTTGTTAGCATCTCCAAAGATAATGGCGTTAAAATTTCCAGCTTTTCCAAAAGGATTACCAGGTACATCTTGCCAAGAAACATTATCATAAGGTATTCCGTTTCCAATAATAGAATTGTTAAAATAATTATTGTTATCCATATTAAATATCATACCTTTACAGGATTTCACTTTAAATAAAATCTGTTTTCTCTATATAACTTATTCTGAATAAATGGGATGTGTGCAGGAAAAAATGAACATTATCTTAATACATGCGTATTGATTTGTAAAAATTTATGATATATAATCAAAGCAAAAATAGAAAAAAGGATGGTGAAATTATGAAATTACATAATCTTACTGACGTTGAAGGGTTTTTCAAGGTTATAGATTCTTGTGAAGGAAGAGTTGAGCTAGTGTCTAAAGAAGGAGATAGAATAAATCTTAAATCAAAATTAAGTCAATATTTTTCAATGGCAGAAGTGTTTTCAGATGGTAATATGATAGATGAATTAGAAGTTGTTGCTTACAACCCTGAAGACACAAAGAAGCTTATTAACTTCATGATGAACAATTAAATGGGTATTTGTTTTATAAAAATAAGCGCTATGCTTAATGTTAGGTCACAATTCCGTCGAACTGGGATTTGATATTAGGCTTAGGGCTATTTTTATGCTAAGATAAGTTATGGTTAGTAAATATGATAGAATATTTATAATTAATGACAATTAACTTTTAATATATATTTGGAGGTACATTATGATAGACAAACGACCAGTAAAAAAATGTAGTGAATCAAGAGTAATACAAACAAGAAGGGTATTTCCCGATGATTTGAATAATCATGGAACAATGTTTGGAGGCTGTATCTTATCTTTAATAGATATGACATCATCAATTTCGGTAGCAAGACATACAAGAAAGTCATCAGTTACAGCATCAACCGACTCAGTAGACTTTATAAACCCAGCTGGTCTTGAAGACTCTATATGTGCGGAAACCTTTGTTTCAGGAGTTGGTAATTCATCTGTAGAAGTATTTTGTAAAGTAATATCAGAAAATCTAATGACCGGAGAAAGAAAACTATGTGCCACGGCATTTACAACATTTACTTGTTTTGAAGAAGATGGGTCTAAAGCCTTGGTTCCTTTGATAGAACCAGAAACAGATGAAGAAAGATATATTCATCAAGGATATACTTATAGAAGAGAGGCCAGATTAAAAAACAGGGCCATAAGTTTAGAAAACGAAAAGAATATATCTTTGAATATTCCATGGATGACAAAGA
>CAZXSM010000069.1:5538-10752 GCA_964643255.1 uncultured Lachnospiraceae bacterium | reverse complement strand
ATTTGCCCTTCAATGGACTCTCCTATCTCCTGGTCTAGACTGGCAAAGATTTCATCACATATAATAAGGCTACTGTCTAAATACAAAGCCCTGGCAAGAAGTAAACGTGCCCTTTGCCCACCCGATAGGTTTGATCCGTTATTTTTTAGTTGAAAGTATAATTCTAAATCTTCCAAGCCTACTTCAGTAAGAATATTATTTAGTTTGTCTTCACTTTCATCTTTATATAGTGTTATATTTTCTTTTAAACTCCCATTAAAGATAAAGCCAATTTGATCTACAACAGACAATTGTCTAAAATATGTGTCAACGGTAATATCGTTTAAGCTTATGTTATTAATTAATATATCTCCAGCTTTTAATGGTAGTTGGCGTCTTAAGCTTTTAAGTATGGTACTTTTACCAGAACCACTACTACCTACTATTAATACTTTTTGATTCTTTTCTATATCAATATTTACATCTTGCAGAATTATATCATTTTTATATCCAAGATCTGCTTCTTTAAAGCTGATATGGTTTATTTCATTAATATTTTTATTTCCATTTATTTTTTCTTTTGATAAGGTCTTTTCAAATTCCTTTAAGACAACTGATATTCCTGCCATTTCTGAGATAAACGGAGTTACTCTTTGCATTGGACCAATAGAGTTTGCAAAGGCAGTACCTGCTAGCATTGTCATTCCTAAAGATAATCCTGATTGCTTAGAATAATATAAACCTACAGTAACTAAGGTCAAGATAATGGACATCTGAATAAATGAGTTCAAGGCATCAACATGGGTACTTTTTTTGTCTACTTCATAATTGTCTTCTTGTACCTTTTTGGCTAAAGTATTAAACTTATTGATTCTTGAGTTTTCTAAGTTGTTTTGTTTAATTATAAAGAAACCTTTTAAACTTTCATTAACAAAATTAGTATACTTTTCTAAGGATTTAGATTTAACTTTTTCCTTTTCTTCAATTGGTTTACTTGTTTTTTTAGATATTAGAATAAAGAAACCCAATAATCCTAGTGCAAAATATAATAATGCATTACTAATTTGTGCAAGTATAAATAGTGAAACTATTAAGTGGAAAAAAACCTCAATTAATTCCAGTAAGTTAAGATAAAAACTTTTCTCATAACGATCCATATCATTACTTAAATGTGATAAATACTTCTCTTCATCTTTTTCTGCAACATTTTTAATATCTAAATCAAATAGCTTATCCACATAAGCACTACGTAATCCAATCATACTTTTATTTAAATATAGTGATTTCAAATAAGAGGCAAGTAAGCTAAAAGACAATTCAAAGATAAGGACAATTAAAAGAATCTTTGATATTTCTATTAGTTTATTTACTTCCCCTGCCACTGCATAATCTGTAATAAAGCGTAATGCATAAACAATAAAACCACCAAAAACAGCTGTGCCTAATAAGGCAATACTAACCAATACTAAAAACTTTTTATCACCATAACGATACTTATACAATGCTAACACCACCTTCTCTACTTAAATCAATGGTTTGATCAAAGCTTTCAGACAGAAAGTCCAAGTGCCTGTGTGATATTACAATAACTGTCTTGTCTAAGTTTTTAATTGTCTCATATATTTTAGTGGAAGTTTGATCATCTAAACTTGAACTTGGCTCATCAAATATAAGCATTTCCTTATCTTGATATAATTCCCTGGCAATATTAACCCTTTGTCTTTGACCTCCAGATATATTGCTACCATTATCTAGTAATTGGTGGTCTAATTTTAATTGTAAACCTTCTACCCACTCATCTAAGGCGGACTGTTTTAATACTTCTGTTAACTTGTCTTTATCATAGGGCTTGTCTAGGATAATATTGTTTTTTATACTATCATCAAATATAAAGTGTTCTTGACGAACATATCCAACACTATTAACACAGCTCTTTGGATCTATCTTTTTTAATTCTATATCATCATAAAAAACATTTCCCTTATAATCAGTTAAATTTTGACTTAAAATATTTACTAAGGTTGTTTTGCCAGTTCCTGATGGTCCAAAAATTAAAACTTTATCATTGATATTAATTGTCAAATTAACATCACTCAGTACCTGTTTATCTTTATAAGCAAAATTTAAATTTTCAACCTGGATCTTATATTTAAATGTAAACTTCTGTTCTAAGCTAGGCGCCACTTCATATTGGGTAATATTATCATATATTTCTTTAGCGGCTTTAAAGCGGTTTATCATACTAAAGCCATTATTCATTCCCCAGATGAGCTGGCCTATTAAATTAAACACTACCACTAAAGAAGTTAATAATATTTTACCTTGAGAAAATAAATATGCTGCAAAAACTATTGCAAATACTTGATATGAACCAGATATCCAATTCATTATATTTCCTTGAATTAGATTAATTTGAGTGCTAGCTTTTTTATGTAGTTCTAATTCATAAATATCCTGATAGAAAGTTGCCTTAAACTTATCCATTACCTGGTAAAGCTTAATTGTCTCCAAACCATTAAGAATATTAGTTAAACTTTTGTGAAACTTAGAATTTTCTTTTAAAACTCTTTGTTTTCTCTCTATACTTGGCTTTTCAAATAATTTAGTTAATACAAATAAAAGTATAGATACCAGTATAGTTGATAATGCTAATATTGGCGATATAACAAATAAAACAACTATACCTAGAAAAAAGTTACCAAAAGAATAAATAACATTTAAAATTGATAAAAAGAAGTCACTTTCAAATAAGTTAATATCTGATACTAATTGGGCTTGATATGTTTCCATTGATTTTTCACTAAATTCATTAATACTTTTGTTTAATAAGCGTTTATAAGCAAGCATCCTTACTTGAACTAATACATCACGCATAAAACTTATTCTTAGGTATCTTGAAATCACCTGAAGTATTATAGGGGCAAATCCCAAAGCTAAACTAACTAGGAATATTTTGATAAGTTCTGATGAAGTAGACGCTTCAAACATGTTAAAGGCATTTGCTAAGGCAAAAGTAACCATTATGTTACTAGGTGTTATTATTAAAACTCCAAGAACATAATGAAAAAATTGTTTTTTATTTTGAGTAAATAATGTTTTAATATCCAAGTATATTCTCCTCCACACTAGATTTAGAATTAATCATCATACAGATTATTCCAATTATACCCATTATACCATCGGATAATATTTTAACAACATATTTTTTCTAATCGCTAGGTTATAATTATTCTAGAAATGTAACATTTGTTACAGAACATACTTCCTTAATATGTTATTATAATAACAAGTATTAAAGTATAAAAACATATAGTATAGCCAAATATCAATAGTATACTTAAACAATTATTAAATTATAACTTAACAATATAACAAATATATAGGAGGCCATTATGAACAAGAATAATGATTTAAATAAAGATAAAGTAGAAAAAGAAGCAGAAAACCGTAAACAATTACTTAAATCCTACATTGATAGGCTAAGTCAAGGTGAAGACTTAGAAGAAGTTCGTAAAGAGTTTGTTAAGAACTTTGAATCTGTAGATGCATCAGAAATTGCTTTAGCTGAGCAGGAACTTATTGAAGGCGGGGTTCCGGTTAAAGATGTCCAAAGATTGTGTGATGTTCATTCTGCACTGTTTCATGGAAAAACTAGTGAAGAACAAGTATCAAATAAGGAAACTCCTTGTGAAACAGACCCCAAAATGCAAGCTCTAAAAGAAGATAAGACTGCTCAAGGTCTTAGACAGATTTCTGGTCACCCATTACAAATCTTTATGGATGAGAACCATATTCTTGAAGCTCGAATCAATAAACTTAAAGAATTAGCTCAGGAAGATGATATAGAAAAAGTACTAGAGAAACTAACAATCTTACGCTTAAACTTAAAAGATCACTACTCAAGAAAAGCTGATCTTTTATACCCACTACTAAGTAGGACTTATAATTACTCTGGACCATCTAATGTTATGTGGGGAGTTGATGGTGAGATTCGTGATGATATCACTGCTTTAGTTGGCTTGGGTGAAAAACATTCTAACTTTGATGAAGTCCTTAATAAAGCCTTAACCCGAGCAGGAGAAATGATATATAAAGAAAACAATATCCTTTTCCCACTTTGTGCCGACCTTTTCTCTGAAGAAGATTGGATGAGAATCTATTATGAACTTTCAGACTATGATGACTTTTTAAATGAAGAAGCACAAGTATGGAATCAAGCAGAAGAAAAACGTGCAGAATTAAAAGTTATTGGTGGTATCTTAGCTAGGGACCGAAAGGAAGAGGTAGATACACAACAAGATATTGTACTTGGTTCTGGACACATGACTGTTGAACAAATTCTTGCTGTTCTTAACACTATTCCAATGGAATTAACATTTATCGATGATAAAGATACAAACCGATTCTTCTCAGAACATACTCCAATCTTTAAACGTCCAGATATGGCAATAGGTAGAGATGTTCACTCCTGCCATCCACCTAAGGCTGCCAGTCTAGCTAGTATGATTATTGAAGAGTTTCGTGCTGGTACAAAAGACAAGTATGAATTTTTTAGATATTTTAATGATGAACCAGTTTATATCCGTTACTTAGCTGTAAGAGACGAAAATGGAAAATATCTAGGAACCTTAGAAGCAGTTGAAGAACTAAGCTATGCAGAAAAGCATTTTTCTAGGAGAAAAAGAAAAGATACTAATTTATAAATATAGTTATTTTGAGGAAGAGCTAAATCTCTTCCTCTTTTTTTATGATCTGTGTCACAAAAGTTTGACTTCTCTAGAAACTTATTTTATAAGAAAACACACAACATATTGACTTAATTTATAGCTACCATCTAGATATAAGAAGAAAAATCATCTATAATAGATATTATGAGCAAAAATAAAGACACAAATTAAAATTTAACTTAGAAGAGGTAGATGACATGAAAAAAATACTCAGAAACAAATCCATTAATGAGGATCAAATGTCAATGTTTCATTTAACATGGCCCATTTTTGTAGAAAGCCTTTTAATGATGTTAGTAGGTAATTTTGATCAATTGATGATTGCTCGTTATTCGGAGAATTCTGTTGGAGCAATAGGCAATGCTAATCAGATTATTAATCTGTTACTTATTATGTTTAATATCATTAGTATTGCTACAACTATATTAGTTTCTCAATACATAGGTTCAAAGAACAGAGAAAAATTACCAGTTATATATACCTTATCAGTTACAATCAACTTGGTTTT
>CAZXSM010000069.1:0-5438 GCA_964643255.1 uncultured Lachnospiraceae bacterium | reverse complement strand
CTTGGTTTTCTTTCCTTTACGCTAATTCAGTTGGGCAGGCTGCCCAAGTCGTTGTAGGAAATCTTATGGGTGCGGGAAGGGTTGAAGATGTAAATAAGGTGGTTAGAAAAACCTTAAAAAGTTCAGTACTTATTGGTATAGTCATATCTTTAACCTTATTTATATTTAGTGATTTCTTTTTTGGCTTGTTTTCAACGGACCCAAGAGTATTTGAACTGGGCAAGAAGATTATGCTTATAGAAGTATTCCTCCAATTAGGAAAATGTGCAAATTTAATTTTTGTTCGTTCCTTACAGGCATGTGGAGATATCAAATTTCCAACAACAGTTGGTATTGTTTTTATGTGGGTATTTGCAGTTGGAGTAGGCTATTTGTTAGGTATAGTGGGAAATTTAGGTTTAATAGGTATATGGATTGGTATGGCACTAGACGAAATTATTCGAGCAGTACTCTTTGCCATTCGCTGGAAAAAAGGTGACTGGAAGAATATTAGACTTGTAGAAAACAAAGCTTAACTAAGTCTAGTTATATGCGACTATTTTATTTAACTTATTATTCATTGTTAGAAAGAAAGACTTATTTGCTAAATATAATAAATTTAATCACCCCGAAGAATTCTCTTATATATTGTTGTACAAGTATAGATGGTGGTGTTTTTGCCGGCAAACCATAAGCTTTGACATCTAGACTATTAGCTATAAGCTTAGTCCTAAATATATGAAAGCTGTTGCTTGCGATTAATATACGAGGGCTTTTAAGATCATCCTCTTCTTTTATGATATCTAAAGAGTAAGTAATGTTTTCATAAGTACTTGTTGATTTATCTTCTAATATTATTCTATCTTCAGAAACTCCATTATTAACTAAATATGTTTTCATAGCTTGGGCCTCAGATATAGTTTCATCGGGGCCTTTGCCACCTGATACTATAACATTTATATCAGGATTAGAAGTTAAATATTCCTCAGCTACTTTTAGCCTTTCTTCTAATGCAGGTGAAGGAAGGTCTCCATAAAGCTTAGCACCTAAGATGATTACATAATCAACTTCACCTTTATATCTTATGTTTCCATTTATAATAATTAAGGCTTCGATTACTATAAATGATATTGTAAATATGATGATTAATATTTTTATTATCATAAGGGGAACTCCATTTTTCATTTTTATAACCTTTCTTTTATATCTTTATTATTTTTATCTATTTTAACATATTAAATATTAATCAGTAAATAGTTGAAAACAAGTTAACATCTTCAATCTGCTTATTGACATATAAGCATTTATTATTTAGGATTAAGGTATAAATAATTATACTGTAAATCAAAACACAGGAATGGAGGTTTTACTATGTATAAAATTGTTAATGACTTCCCTAATGAATTATTTAACGCAACTGAAGGACCTTTTATTTCCCTATATCAACCAACCTATAGGCACAGTCCTGAGAATAAACAGGACCCTATAAGGTTTAAAAATCTAGTTAAGGAAATAGAAAAATCTCTTAAACAAAAATATCCTAAAAGAGAGAAACAACCAATAATTGATCTGTTTATTAAGATAGGTAATGATAGAGACTTGTGGATGCATACCTCTGATGGACTGGCAATATTGTACGCAGAGGGCCAAGCTATAATCTATTACTTAAACAGACCTATCAAGGAACTAGTAGTTGTATCTGATAGTTTTTATATTAAACCTTTGATTAGAAACTTTCAGTCTTCTGACCGATACCATGCCTTAGGACTAAACAGAGAAGGATTTACTTTGTTTGAAGGTAATAGATATGGTGTTGATGAAGTAGACTTAGATGATGATATCCCTAATAATATTAGGGAAGTGTTAGGTGAGGACTTTTCTTCAACTTATATAACAGGAAGATATGGAGGAAGCGGAACTCAAGGCACCTATCACGGACATGCTGATAAATCCAGAAAAGTAAAAACAGATACTGAGAAATTCTTTAGATTTGTAGATAAAGTAGTTTTAGACAATTACTCTAATCCTACAGGCTTACCATTAATATTAATAGCCTTGCCTGAACACCAAGCTCTTTTTAGAAAAATAACTAGTAATCCACATCTATTAGATGATGGTATAAGGTCTAATTATGATGTTTTTACTGTTGATAAATTGAAAGATGAAATGTGGAAGGTAATGGAACCTGTTTATTTAAACAAAACTAAAGAAGCTATTAACAGATTTAATAATTCCAGATCTCAAAGTTTAGCTTCCGATGATATTGCTAATATAGCTAAGGCTAGTGTTTCTAATAAAGTAGATACGGTTTTAGTTGAAGCTGATAGAGTTATACCTGGTAAGGTGAATCCTGTTACTGGTAGTATAGAAATAGGCGATATAAGTCATCCAGAATTCGGTGATTTATTAAATGATATAGTTTCTATAGTTATGCAAAATGGAGGAAATGTTATAGTTCTTCCAAAAGACAGAATTCCTACCTCTACTGGTGCTGCGGCAATATATAGGTTCTAGAGTTTAAATAATGCCATAGAACAAGGAGCCGGTATCCTTTTTATGATTCTGGCTCCTTGTTTTATTTAAGTATAATTTATCTAATATATAATATGCATTTGTTCGTAGGATAATTTTGCTTTTGCTTGTTGGTTTTCCTTAAGGGTAAATTCTACATTTCCAATATTATAACCTTCTCCCATAGTTGGATATTCTGCAAATGTCCATGAACGAGGTATATCTTTATACTGGTCAACCTCTATAATCTCTGCATCAGTAAGTAGAAAATATTCATATAAAACTCTACCTGGTTCATCTGGAGTAGGATCATCCCAAGTCATATCTAAATGTAACCATTTGTCATTAATATTTACTAAATTCCATCCATGATTCATTACTTGGCTACTAATGATTCTAGTAGGTATGCCTAATTTATTTAACATCTTATGACCTAGGAGTGAATATCCTTGGCAAACTGCTTTTCCAGAAACTAGGGCATCATAGGCTGTGAACTTAGTTGTAGATAAATCATAGGCTACATTACTGATAATATAGTCATGCACAGCTTTCACCTTATCTACAGTAGCCATATCAGAGGTAATTATCTGAGATAAGATTTTATCTACTCTCCTATCTACATAATCTTCTTCTTCCTTAGTAGTCCTATACATTACATTAAGCTCTGCTATATATTCATTGAGCTTGCCTGTATATTGATAATTACACTGATAACTTTTAGCGTTATGCATTAGATAATGATCTTCATTTACAAGCTCTTCTATCACTTCTTCAGTCATTTCAACAAAATTATCAAAATTACTACCATCAAGATCATAATAGCCATTATATTTAATGGTAATATTATTGTTACGATTTACCATTTCCTCGTATAATACTTTTTTAAGCTTACTTCTAGAACCCACTACTTGGCCAGATGTATAAGCTTGCAAGGAAGAACTGTAAAATTCTTCTTCTGAAAATATTTCTTTTGTAATGGTGTCCTTATCATAAGTAACTGTACTTGTAACAGTGCTTGTATCTATGTAATATAGTGCAATTAGCATTAAGATTAATCCAAGGACTACTACTAGCCTTTTCATTTTTAACATTTGAATTTCCTCTGATTATTTAACTTTTATTGTTTATTATAAGAAGTGAGTTTTGTAAAATCATACATTAAATGTTTAATTATGTCAATTGACTTTGGTCTAAAAAAATTAATTAAAATTATATTTTGTCACTATTGGTTCCCTATCTTTAGTTTTATCATTAAAGTATTCATATAAAGATATTCCAAGGAATGAACCACTAATATTATACACATCACTATGTCCTTCACTTTCTAATACCTTTAAAGCATTATAGCTTCTTTGAGAGGAACGACAGTGTAGGTATACTGGTTTATCTTTTGGTATCTTATCCAGATTTTCTCGTAATTCACTTAAAGGAATATTTATTGCATTTACAATATGTCCATTTGCGAATTCATTTCTTTCTCTTACATCAATTATTACTGCCTGGTTTTCTACTAATTCACGAACCTTATATACTGGAACTTGCTTAAATGAACCATGAAGTAAGTTTAGACCAACTGTTGCTGCTGTATTAACTGGATCTTTAGCTGTACTAAACATTGGTGAGTAACAAAGTTCTAAGTCCTTTAAATCTTCTAAAGTGCCATTCATAGTAATCATGGTAGCTATTACGTCAATTCGTTTTGTTACATCTCCTTTACCAATAGCCTGTCCGCCTAATATACGGCCTGTTGGAACTTCAAATAAGAGTTTCAAATGAATTGGATTTGCATCAGGCATTAATCCAACTTTATCACTTGCTATTATATATGAGAAATCATATTGGATTCCTTTTTCTTTTGCCACTTTCTCACTTATACCAGTTGCTGCTGCATTTAAGTTAAATACTTTTAAGCAGATAGAACCAATTATTCCAGGATTCTTATCATTGTGACCATAAATATGGTTTGCAGTGCTACGTGCCTGCATTTGAGCAGGAAATGCCATTGCGAATCTTGTAGGCTCATTAGTTATTCTATTGTATACCTCTATAGCATCGCCTACTGCATAAATGCTTGGATCGCTTGCTTGATTATTAGGACTTACTTTGATTCCGCCTGTTTTACCTATTTCCAAACCTGCTTCTTTAGCAAGACTTATCTCTGGCCTTACTCCTATTGCCATGATAACAAGGTCTGCTGCTACTTTTTTGCCAGACTGTAGAGTGATTTCCTTATCTTCTATACTTGTAATTCCGTCCTCAAGTACAATACTTACACCATTATCCATTAATTCTTTATGAAGTAATTGGACTGCATCATAATCAAAGTTGTTAAGAATTTGATTTTGTGCTTCTACAATTGTTACCTTATAGCCTGCTAATCCTAAGTTTTCAGCTACTTCTATTCCTATAAAGCCGCCACCTACAACTACTATATCCTTTGCTTTGTTTTCCTCAATATAATTCTTTATATTTACAACATCTGGAACATTTCTAACAGAAAACACATTAGGCTTGTCTATACCAGGAATGTTAGGCATAATTGGATTTGCACCTGGTGAAAGTATTAGATAATCATAACTTTCTTCTAATACCTGATCCTTATCTAGATCATTAATCTCTATAGTCTTTGTATCAGGATTTATCTTCCTTACTTCATGTCTAACTTTAACTGTAATATTATATTGACTTTTAAAACGTTCTGGCGTCATAACCAGTAAATCTTCACTTTCCTCCACTATTCCACTTAAATAAAACGGTAAGGAACAGTTTGAATAGGATACATGAGATCCTCTTTCATATATAGTAATCTCTGCTTTTTCGTCTAGCCTTCTAATTCTTGTAGCCGCTGAAGCACCACCTGCTACCCCACCTACAATTAATATTTTCTTATGACTCATGAAACATTACCTCCTAAGATTAATTACTGTACTTTGTTTGTTAATAAAATT
>CAZXSM010000068.1:0-10954 GCA_964643255.1 uncultured Lachnospiraceae bacterium | reverse complement strand
TTCAGACCTTTTTTTGTCAATAAATTAAATTTTAATATGTTACTTTATCATGATATACTATCCAAGTATTATATATTTATTTAAAAACATTAGAAAGAAGTGAAATCCTTGAAAAATGACTTTTCAAAAGGGAGTATTGCAAAAAATATATTAAGCCTTGCAGTCCCCATGACTGTGGCTCAATTAATTAACGTTTTATATAATGTGGTTGATAGAATATACATAGGACGTCTACTTGAAAATTCTACTTTAGCTTTAACAGGAATTGGTTTGTGCCTTCCTATAATAACTGCAATAATTGCTTTTGCCAACCTTTTCGGCATGGGCGGAGCCCCTCTTTGTTCTATTGCTAGAGGTGAAGGGGATAATGAAAAAGCTCAACTTGTAATGAACAATTCATTTTCATTAATACTTATATTTGGAATCTTACTTACCATTATAGGTTTATTATTTAAAGAACCTCTCTTGTACTTGTTTGGTGCAAGTAATGAGACATTTCCTTATGCTAATGATTACATTAGCATTTATTTACTTGGTACCCCTTTTGTAATGATTAGTCTTGGAATGAATAACTTTATTAATTCACAAGGCTTTGGAAAAACAGGAATGATGAGCGTTATAATTGGAGCAATAGCCAATATTATCTTAGACCCAATTTTTATTTTTTATTTTGGATTAGGTGTCAAAGGTGCTGCTATTGCTACGGTCATTTCTCAATTTATATCTGCCTTTTGGGTAATGAAGTTTTTAACCGGGGACAATACTATACTTAGGCTAAATCTAAAACATATGAAACTTATTCCAAAAATAGTGTTCAATATAGTAACCCTTGGTTTGTCAGGCTTTGTAATGTCTATTACTAATAGCGCTGTTCAGATCGTATGCAATGTTAAGCTTTCCCAATATGGTGGAGACCTTTATGTTGGAGTTATGACAGTGCTTAATTCAATAAGAGAGGTTGTCCAATTACCTGTTACCGGAATTACAAATGGTGCACAACCTGTAATTGGCTATAACTACGGTGCAAGACTTAAGAAGAGGGTTAAATCATCTATTAAATTTTTAACTATTATTTGCATTAGTTATACTTTGTTAGCTTGGTTAACTTTAATCTCATTACCTGAACTCTTTATAAGAATCTTTACTAGTGAACAAGAGTTAATTAATGCCAGTCTACCTTCATTGAAAATATATTTCTTTGGCTATTTTATGATGGCACTACAATTTATAGCACAGTCTACATTTGTTGCTCTAGGTAAGGCTAAGCATGCGATCTTTTTCTCATTACTACGAAAGGTTATAATAGTAATACCTCTAACGCTTATACTTCCTAGTTTATTTAATTTAGGTGTTAATGGTGTGTTTTTAGCCGAGCCAATATCAAACTTTATTGGTGGTTTAGCTTCGTATTTAACTATGATGTTCACAGTATGGCCCGAGCTAAGTGAAAAAATGATAAATCTTAGTTGAGTTTTTTAATATGTCACTACATATAATATATAATACTATGCTTTTTTTTTGCTTTATCAAGTAATTGTTTTAATTTCATAGCTTCTATTAAGTGATTATCAAATTTGTTTTTTAGATCTACAATTATAGGAGATGATAAGGGTGTTCCCTTTTCAATCATTGCTTCAATTTGTAACTTATAAAATATCAGTACTAATTGTTCACGATTATACTCTAATTGTAATTCTTTAATCATATGCATACCTCTCTCTTTACTATTAAGACAAGTTTTTAATAAATGTTATAATTTCAAATTACATTCCTAGCTTAATATAAGTAACGATTTTCTATTTTCCTAGATGTTGTGTTTTTATGTTATCTTTTGTCAACATGTAGTGTTTAATGTGTTTTTTTGATTATATCACACCCGTGGTATAATATAAAGAACTTTCGTTCGACAAATTATTCATATATGTTTGACTTTTCGACTTATATTAGCATATTATTATGATTTATATGTTTAATCTTAACAAATTGTATCTATTTTGCTATCATTTTTGTGTTTAGCTAAAAATATTAAACTTTCTTTATTTAAATTGACACAAACTTTTCTTTGTGCTAATCTAATTTTGTTATAATTATTTTAATATTATAATTTGACATTTTTCACACCTATCTAAAGCTTACAAGCTAAATAAAATATTATAGTGGCTTTAGTTGGTCATATTTATTAACAAAATTTATTAGCGAAAGGAATTCTAAGAATGGACTTTTTAATCGAAGGTATTGCATCTGTAACTTGGCAGCAACTCGTTATGTATATCATAGGAGTAGTACTTATTTATTTAGCAATCAAAAAGAATATGGAACCTTCCCTTTTATTAGGTATGGGGGTAGGAGCAATCTTAGTTAACCTACCTAATAGTGGTGTAATTAATCAAACTATGTCAGGGGTAGGAGAAGCACAAGGTGTTATACAATGGTTGTTTGAAGTTGGTATCGAAGCTTCAGAGGCTTTACCTATATTATTATTTATAGGTGTAGGGGCTATGATCGATTTCGGACCCTTACTTGCTAATCCTATTATGTTTTTATTTGGAGCGGCTGCTCAGTTTGGTATTTTTATAACTATAGTCTTTGCCGTTCTTTTAGGATTTGATATTGTAGATGCAGCTTCAATAGGTATGATTGGTGCTGCAGATGGCCCAACTTCTATATTAGTCTCTCAAGTTTTAGGCTCAAAGTATATGGGACAAATAGCAGTTGCCGCTTATTCTTATATGGCTTTAGTTCCTATTATTCAACCTGCTGCTATCAAGTTAGTTACAACTAAAAATGAACGTAAAATACGCATGGAATATAACCCTAAGAGCGTATCTAAACGTACAAGACTTGTATTCCCTATTGTAGTAATATTTGTTGCTGGGTTTATCGCACCTATGTCTGTTTCCCTTGTAGGATTTTTGATGTTTGGTAATTTAATTCGTGAATGTGGAGTCCTTAATAGTCTATCTGAAACTGCACAGAATTCATTTGCTAACTCAATTACATTATTACTTGGACTTACTATTTCCTTTAGTATGCAGGCAAAAGATTTCGTAACCCCTGCTACAATTTTGATTATGTTACTAGGCTTATTTGCGTTCGTATTTGATACTATTGGCGGTTGCGTATTTGTTAAAATTTTAAACTTGTTCCGCAAGGAAAAAATGAATCCAATGGTAGGAGCTGCTGGTATTTCAGCATTCCCAATGTCATCTAGAGTTGTTCAAAAAATGGCTATTGAAGAAGACCCTACCAATCATATATTAATGCATGCTGCAGGAGCTAACGTAGCTGGCCAAATTGCATCAGCTGTTGCTGGTGGTATAATAATTAATATTGTAACAACATTGTTGTAATTTTATTTTCAATGGATATGGGTTTGAAAGGAGAAGCTATATGAACGAAAATCTAATGGCTGCTCTAGAAATTATGGGCACCGGAATGTTTTCATTATTTACAGTTATGATTATTATAGCATTAGCTGTAGTAATTTTGCATAACATTGATAAACACAGTAATAATACAAATGAATAGTTTATATAGGGTTAATCTAGTTTACTAGGTTAACCCTATTTTTATGTAACAACTTCTGTTTAGCTAGAATAATATATAGTAATGAATAAACAGGAGTGATATATCTAGACATGAATTATATTAATTTTATAAAAACAAATTTAATAAGCTTTTTATCTAGTAGTACAAGTGATACTGCTACTAATCTTCATATAAATATTGGTGTCATATTAGGTATTTTAATTATAACGCTAGTTCTAATTATTATCTTAATTGTACTACTTTTCAAAAGTATAGATAATCTTAAAGATTTATTTGGCAAAAATGATTTATCTGAAAAAGAAGATACCAAGAAGGAAACCAATAATACGGATATTGCTTACCCTCTTCCTTCTAGTGATGATGATACTTCTAGAAATATAAATGATACCATAAGTTATCTAGATAAACTTATTTCCATAAATGAAGAATTAGAACCCTTTGGTTTTGCATACGACTCTGATAAGGGAGACTTTTACTCTATAATGCACCCATGGCAAAGGCAATTTGGTTATTGTCGTCTGTACGATGAAACCGCCCCAGCCCTAAGTTTGATTTATGACTGTGAGCCAATATACTTTAACTATAATGATAAGCATTGGTTAATAGAGTTTTGGAAAGGTCAATATGGTATTACAACAGGGGCAGAAATCGGAGTTTATAACACTAGTGATGATCCTATAAATATCCCTGGTTTATTTAAAGGTATGTTTTATCAAGCAGTTGATGACAATGATCGTTTGGATATGGGGTTTTCTCTAGTAAAAGATAATAAAATTTTAAGTAAGCGAAGGGGCCTTCATTGGTGGCTAACTAGCTTTATATTAGGAGAATTTTCTTATCCCGAAGAACTTATCATGTATATTGATATAAATTTTCCTAACACTCAAATGAGAGATGCCTTTATAGAAGGTCTTAAAAATGCAGGTTATCCCAAGACTAATTATTTTGTTAAAAACACGTCTGCTTATGTTACCTTTGATACCCCTTATACAAAAGAACCTTATACTAAAACTGATTTTGTAGTAGATTTAATGCAAGGCAACAATGAGCGAAATGTTGATCTTTTTAATAACGCTACTGATTCCTTTACAGATATAATTGATAAATTATATTATCTAAGACAAGAAACCCCTGACTATTATAATGAAGTATTGAAAATAGGTAGACCAAAAACACTTTATACAATTTATGATACTATAAAGCAATATTTGGTTTAAAGAGCTCAGGTGTTTATATGTCAAAATTAACTTTAAAGCGCCTAAGTAAAACCTATAATTCTGCAAAATATGTTTCATTTAACTCTAAATCTAAAATAATTATCATGAGTGATTGTCATAGGGGAACCGGTAACTGGGGTGATAATTTTGCTCATAACCAAAATATATATTTTGCTGCCCTATCTCATTATTATGATAATGGCTTTACTTATATAGAATTGGGAGATGGTGATGAATTATGGGAAAACAGAGTGTATGAAAACATTATTAATACTTATAGTAATGTGTTTTGGTTATTATCCAAGTTCAATCAAGAAAATCGCCTATATATGCTATATGGCAATCACGATATAGTAAAAAGGGACCCCAAATACATCAAAAAGGTTTGCTCTACGAAAGATAATACTTGTGATAAAAATGATATAACTTTATTTAATGATATTGAGTTTTATAATGGAATAATCTTATATAATAGTCAAAATAAACATAAGATTTTTTTAACTCATGGTCACCAAGCAGATATCTTTAATGATATCTTCTGGAGAGTATCCAGATTTTTAGTTCGCTATCTTTGGAGTCCTCTAGAGTTAATTGGCTTCAAGGATCCCACAAGCGCCTCTTTAAACTACTCAAAACGAAGCAAGGTGGAAAGAAACTTAATCGACTGGGCCAAGGAACACAATCAAATGATAATAGTAGGGCATACCCACAGACCATTCTTTCCAGATCCTGATAAAGAAAACAAATTATATTTCAACGACGGTAGCGCTGTTCACCCAAGATGTATTACAGGTATAGAAATTTGCCAGGGTAATATTTCACTAATAAAATGGTCAGTCCTAGTTGATCCTAACAAACACCTATATGTTGGCAAAACCATCTTAGAAGGGCCCTTACCTCTAACAACTATATTACAATAACATATAAAAAGGACGTTTCTATTAAGAAACGTCCTTTTTATTTTTATATATTAATTTGTAAATAATTGAGTCCAATATATTGTATTACCGTTTTTGTGTACTCCTACACCTAATTTATTAAATTTACCATTAAGTATATTTGCTCTATGCCCTGGAGAGTTCATCCATCCTTCTACAACAGATTCTGCTGAAGGATATCCATAAGCTATATTTTCCCCTGCTGCTCCTGGGTTAATGCCAAACTCATCAAAAACTGTAAAGCATGAAGTGCCATCTGGTCTTGTATGAGAGAATGTGCTAACTATTTCAACTCCACGTACATTAGCTGCATCAGTTAATGTTGAATTCATTGTAAGTTGTGATAAACCAGCCTTAACTCGTTCTACATTAACTAATTGTAAAACCTGATCAGCATAGTTTTGGTTATATGACTTAGGTGCTTGTGCATTATTACTAGGTCTAGTTGTTGGCTCAGGATTAGGTTTTGTTGGCTCTTTGGTTTCTACTGGAGCCTGACTTGGAGCTTGTGTTTCTACTGGGCCCTTAGTTGGAACTGGCCTTTCTTGCCTTGGGCTAGTATCTAAGCGACTTAAATTTTTCCCATATTTATTTACTAAGTCTTTTAGAATAATTTCCGGCTTACTATCTTTATATTCTTTTCCATTTATAATAACCTTACTATAAATTGTAGTATCATCACAAGATTCAAGCTCATTATAAATTTCTTTAATTTCGTCATTTGAATTAGCCTTAACTACTTCTCTAATTATGCTTTCTTCTCTTGTTGATTCAGCTTCAGTTTCACTTTCTGTTTCATTATCAGTTACTATGTCTGTCTCTACTTCCGCCTCTGTCTCTGCTTCAATTTCAACTTCTATATCAGTTTCTCTCTTATCATCTATGTCAGTTTCTACTTCTGTCTCAGTCTCTAGGTTAGTGTATAAATCTACTTCTTCAGTTTCTATGTCAATATCTAATTCTGTATCTTCTTCAGTTTCTTCTACTGGTAACCCCTTAAGGTCACCGCCATCAGCTTCAACACTTTCTTCAATTACGACAGGTCTACTGTCACTTTGATTTGCTTGATCTGTCACTCCCACATATACACTAAATAGTGATAATAAAGCAATCAAAATTGAACTTAAATGTTTATTCATTGAATTGTCCTCCCTGATTTGTTTTATTCTTAGTTCTTGTAATGCACAGTAAGAATAACATCTATCCAGTCAGACCTTCAATAGTAGCCTTGTGGCAATAACGGCAGTTACTGGTACCTTTGTCTTTTGTTCCCAATATAATATATAGCTTATATAATTATATCGTCACTTTCTTGTTACTGAAGTTGTAAATCATAAAGCTTTTTATACATACCATCTAAGCTAAGTAAATATTGATGAGTTCCTGCTTCTACAATCTCTCCCTTATGCATTACAAATATTTTGTCTGCATGTTGAATAGTAGAAAGTCTATGAGCAACCATTATTGTAGTTCTGCCCTCCATGAGTTTTACTAGAGCATTTTGAATTAAGCTTTCAGTTTCTGTATCTATATTAGCAGTCGCTTCATCTAAAACAAGGATTGATGGATTATATGCTAAAGTCCTTGCAAAGGAAATAAGCTGCCTTTCTCCCGAAGAAAGGGTAGCCCCTCTTTCCATAACTGGCTCATTATATTTGTTTGGTAAATTTTCGATAAAGGTATCTGCATTAACATATTCAGCAGCCTTCTTTATCTCTTCATCTGTTATGCTATCATCTAGCAATTTAATATTAGTATTAATATCTCCAGTAAATATAAATACATCTTGTTGGACTTGTCCAATCGCTCTTCTTAGGTCGTCTGTATTTATATCCTTAATATCTTTTCCATCTATTTTAATAGACCCTTTTTGAATATCATAATATCTACCTATTAAGTTTAATATTGATGACTTCCCAGCCCCCGTAGCTCCTACAAATGCGGCACTCATACCTGGTTCAATAGTAAAACTAACATCTTTTAAAATCCAGTTATCTTCTTCATAAGCAAACCAAACATGATCAAACTCAATTTTTCCTTCTATATCAAGTGTTTCATCTGACTGTACATAATTTTTAATTAAAGGATCTTCGTCTAATATGGTAAATATTTTCTCGGCTGATGCTAAAGCAGATTGTAAGGTACCTAGCTGTTCGGCAAGTTCCTGTATGGGATGGAAAAATGCATTTATATAGGTAATAAATATATATAAGGTACCAATTGTAATTACCTCTCCAAGAATAGAAACACTACCTATATCTAAAATTATAGCAAGAGATGCAACTGATATAAAATAAATTATTGGTCTAAATATAGCAAATACCATTATCTCTCTGAAGTTAGCACGATATAATTCATAACTCTTAGTTTCAAACTCTTTATATTTTTCTTTTTCTCTGGCAAATATTTGTATAAACTTCATTCCCGATATATGTTCAGACAAATATGTATTTAAGGTAGTAAGCTTAGTCCTCGCTACTCTATACGTTGCCCTTGATACTTTTCTAAATATTACTGTTAATACAATAACTAATGGTAGAAGTGACAAAGAAAATATAGCAAGCCTTACGTTGTAATAAAACATTACAATTATAAGACCTAGAATTTTAATACTATTACTAAATAATTTAATTAGTATATTAGAATACATTTCATTTAAAGATTCAACATCATTTGTTATTCTTGTTACAATCTTTCCAATAGGTGTTATATCAAAAAATCTAAGAGATAGGGAATGTACATGTGTATATAATTCCTGTCTTATATTATAAATAATATTTTGACCCATATACTGCAAAATCATTGCCTGAGTAAAATTAGCTATATAAAACAATATTACCAAAATAATATACTTTACTGCAATCGATATTACAACATCAAAATTCTTACCTGTAATAAACTCATCTATTACGGCACCTTCTAATACAGGCCTATACAAATCTAGTCCTGTTAGTGTTAAGACCAATATAGATGCTATTAACATCCAATACCAATACGGTTTTGCATATTCCATTAGTCTTTTGAAAACATTTGTATTTATTCTTTTACCGAAATCATTTTCTCTGCGTTTTGCCATTGGTTTTATTCCTTTATGCCTTATTTTAATCAAATTGCTTTAAGTTGTTTTTCTAATTGCTGTTTTCTATATATTTTGAAGTAATTTCCTTCAAGTTCTAATAAGTCTTCGTGTTTTCCACTTTCAACAATTTTTCCATTATCTATTACTAAAATCTGATCTGCATTTTGAATGGTTGAAATTCTATGAGCAATAATAATTGTAGTTTTGCCTTGTCTATTATTATTCAAATTTCTCAAAATTATCTCCTCAGTGTCAGTATCTACTGCTGAAAGGGAATCATCCAAGATCAGTATAGGTGAATCCTTCATAAGAGCTCTAGCTATAGAAACCCTCTGTTTTTGACCTCCAGATAGGGTTACCCCTCTTTCTCCAACAACAGTATCATATGCTAAAGGAAACTCCTCAATGTTTTTATGAACACTAGCGTCTCTAGCCGCTTGTTTTATATCTTCTATATCTTTACTTTCTGAGCCAAATGCAATATTGTTTCCAATAGTATCAGAAAACAAGAAGCTTTCTTGTGGAACATAAGCTATGTTTTCCCTTAATACTTTCAGAGGTATCTTATTTATATCATTGTCATCTAGGAAAACAGAACCCGGTTTAGTATTATATAAGCGAACTAAAACCTGAGCAATAGTACTTTTACCACTTCCCGTATGACCAACAATAGCTATGGTTTCTCCTTTTTTTACTTTAAAGGAAACATCTGTTAAGGTGTTTGCTAAGTCACTACTATATTTAAAGTCTAAATTACGAAATTCTATATTCCCTTCTAAATGATTTATAGATGTATCAACATTTTCATCATCATAAATCTCAGGCTCAACCTCGAAAATACTTTCTATTCGTCTATATGATGCAAGACCTTGTGAAAACAAGTTAATACTATCTCCAACTGCAATCATAGGCCAAACAAGCATAACAAGATATTGAGTAAATGCTACAAAATCACCTACTGTTATTATTCCTTTAAGAGTTAAGGAACCTCCAAATATTATTGTCACTACACTAGAAATACCAATAATAACATCTATTAAAGGAAAAACCGATGCCGTTAATCTTACAACTCTAAGATTCTTTTCTTTATTCTTTGCATTTGATAAAGCAAACTTATTAATATCGTTTTCTTCTTGTACAAAGGCTTTTATTACTCTTATACCTGATATACTCTCTTGGACTTCGTCACTTAAACCTGAGAATGCTTCTTGCTTTTCTTTAAATCTTTTTTCTATTTCTTTTCCAAAAAATATACCACCTATAAGTATTATTAACATTGGTGTTACGGCTGCTATAGTCAAATATAAATGAACATGATTAATCATCTTAGTAACTACTAATATAGTTAGTACTACAGCATCAAATGTTGTAACGACTGCAGGCCCAATAGCCATTCTAACTGCATTTAAATCATTAGTAAAATGAGCCATTAAGTCCCCTGTTTTATTCTTATTGTAAAAATTAGCTGATAGCCCCTCTAAATGTTTAAACATATCATTTCGAAGTTCACATTCAATGGCTCTTGATCCACCAAATATAAAATATCTCCATAAAAATCTTCCTATAGCTATAATTAATCCTGCTATTAATATTTTTACTATTATTGACCTTACTTGGTCTATGCCCATAGAGCCTGACTCTAACCCGTCTGTTATAAGTCCTGTATATTCAGGAATAGATAGGTTAACATAGTCTACTACAAATAAGGTTATTACACCAAAGATATATTTCCATTTATGTTTAATTAAATATGGGGTTAAAAGTGATTTCTTTTTCATGTCTACCTCGAGTCCAAGTTTCTATTTTCACAAAAATTTATCCCATTTTATACTGCTAAATAAAAATGGGCCATATACTTCTTTTATTAAGTTAATAGGTATGCTAGAATATCTTTATTGTTACTCCAATTTTCTTTAAAACTCAAGTAAATTTCATCATGTTTTATAAAAGGAGAAGGATATGAAGATATTAGTAGATGCAGACGCGTGTCCTGTAAAGCATATAATAGAAAATGTTGCAAAACATTTTAACATAGAAGTGTCTATGTTTGTTGATACTAGCCACATCCTTGAATCTAATTATAGTAAAGTAATACATGTAAGTCAAGGACAAGATGCTGCTGACATTGCAATAATTAATTCCACTAAAGCCGGAGATATTGTCGTTACAGG
>CAZXSM010000067.1:0-11152 GCA_964643255.1 uncultured Lachnospiraceae bacterium | reverse complement strand
ACTATTTGCATATAGACGTTCTATAGCTGAAGATGTTCTAGGAACTGATAATCCAGACGAAGTACAAGAATATTTATCTAGCTGGGACAAATTTGATGATGTTGCAGAGCAAGCAGATGAAAAAGGCTATAAGATGTTATCTGGATATGACGATTCTTACCGTGTATTTTCAAATAATGTTTCTGGTCCTTGGGTAGATGGAACAAACATTGTTATTGATGATAATTTAATGAGATGGGTAGACCAAACTAAAGAATACACAGATAATGGATACAATAATAAAACTTCACTATGGGCTCCTGAATGGTCAGCAGACCAAGGACCAACCGGAGACGTATTTGGTTTCTTCTACTCAACTTGGGGAATTAACTTTACATTACTAGAAAACTCTTTAGAAACACCTTTAAGTGAAGGTGGAGAAAAAGCAGTTGGAAATGGTATATATGGAGACTACGCTGTATGTCAAGGACCTGAAAGTTATTACTGGGGTGGAACATGGCTATGTGCAGCAGCAGGAACAGATAACGCAGATACAATTCGCGACATTATGTTAACTCTAACTTGTGATCAAGAAGTAATGAAGCAAATCACACTTGATACTGAAGATTATACTAATAACATGGCTGCAATGAACGAAATAGCAGAAAGTGATTATGCATCAGAATTCTTAGGTGGACAAAATCACATAGCACTATTTGCAGAAGCAGCACCACTTATTGATATGAGTAATATATCAATTTATGACCAAGGCCTAAATGAATCTTTCCAAGAAGCATTCAAAGACTACTTTGATGGTAATATAGATAAAGATACTGCATTAGAAAACTTCTATACATCTGCAGTAGAAAAATATCCTGAATTAACTTATTAATAATAACACTAAAAATAATACTAAAAATGTGGGGCTTTTATTTATATAAAAGCCCCTATACTAAGGGGTTGTTTAAATGAAATCAATTACAAGGAAAAATAAAGAAAAGCATAATAATCGCAAAGCGGTTTCTTATAACAAGTATGGCTACATATTTCTTATACCGTTTTTTGTAATATATTTAATATTTTCTTTTATACCTTTAATATCAACTTTTATAAATAGTTTGTATGAAAACTATATGTCAGGTTTAAACCAAATAGGACCAACATTTATTGGTTTTGAAAATTACAGTAAGTTACTAACAGAAGGCAATTTATTAAAATATGCAGGGAATACACTCTTAATATGGATAATGGGCTTTATTCCTCAGATTGTAATATCCTTATTACTAGCTGCTTGGTTTACAGACATTAGATTAAAACTTAAAGCTCAAGGTTTTTTTAAGACTGTTATATACATGCCTAATATAATTATGGCCTCTGCATTTGCAATGTTATTCTTTACAATCTTTTCTGACAATGGACCAATAAATGACATACTTGTATCTAGAGGAATATTACAAGAACCATTTAGATTTTTATCTTCTGTTGGTGGGACTAGAGGCTTAATTGCATTTATGAATTTCCTTATGTGGTTTGGGAATACCACTATACTTCTTATGGCAGGTATGATGGGTATTAATCCAGGTTTGTTTGAAGCAGCTCAGGTAGATGGGGCTACACCTGGTGAAATGTTTAGATACATAACAATGCCATTATTAAAACCTATACTAACATATGTACTTATAACATCTATGATTGGTGGAATTCAAATGTTTGACGTACCACAAATTCTAACTAATGGAAGTGGTAATCCAAATAGAACAAGTATGACCTTGATAATGTATCTAAATAACCATTTATTTAGTAAAAACTATGGTTTAGCAGGTGCTTTGTCTGTATTGATATTTATTGTTTCTTTAATTTTAAGCTTGTTTGTATATAAAATTCTGAAAGATCAAGAAGACTAGAGGGAGGGGAAAATTAAAATGAATGAAGGACAAAAAATTACAAAATTAAAGGTTAGAAGATTTTTTAGTTATCTTGTGTTGATTATTTTAGTATTTATATGTTTGTTTCCTTTTTATATTTTGATAATAAATAGCACAAGAGCGCATCCTCAGATACAACAAGGATTTTCATTCCTACCTGGAAAGTCTCTTTCTGCAAATTGGAACAAACTAATGGCTAATGATAATTTACCCGTACTTAATGCTTTATTTAACAGTTTCTTTATAGCCATATGTACAGCGGCTTTAACTACTTATTTCTCAGCATTAACAGCTTATTCTATTCATGCATATAAATTTAAACTTAGAAAAGCTGCAATGTCATTTATAATGATGATAATGATGGTACCTACACAAGTATCAGCTTTAGGTTTTATTAGACAAATGAATGCTATGGGTCTTGATGATACTTTTGCCCCACTAATAATACCTTCAATTGCATCGCCAGTTGTATTCTTTTTTATGTTGCAATATATGAGATCTTCATTACCTATTGAAATAATTGAGGCTGCAAGAATAGATGGCTCTGGTGAATTTAATACATTTAACCGGGTTGTATTACCAGTTATAAAACCAGCTATGGCTGTTCAAGCTATATTTGCATTTGTTGGTTCCTGGAATAATTATTTTACTCCAAACTTAATTTTGGAAAGTAAGAATAAGAAAACAATACCAATATTAATAGCCCAGCTTAGAGGTGCAGACTTTATGAAGTTTGACATGGGTCAAGTTTATATTCTGATAGCTGTATCAATTATTCCGGTTATGATTGTATACTTGTTCCTATCAAAGTATATAGTTCAAGGCGTTGCAGTAGGTGGCGTTAAGGGATAGGATATTAGCTCTAAAGGATAAGTAAGTTTTTGGCTTTAAAGGATAGTTATACATAAATATTACATTATGGGGGAAAGTATAGATAAAGTACAAACTACTTAAATATACTAATTAGGAAGGTAATGTAATATTATGTCATCAATATGGAATTTAGATACAAAGCTTCCAGTTATGGAGACTTTAGAAGAGGATAAGAAAACAGATGTTGTTGTAATAGGAGGTGGGCTTGCAGGTTTACTAACTGCCTATTTCCTATATCAAAACAATGTTAATACAATTGTTTTGGAAGCTAATAAAATAGCCAGTGGTCAAACAATGAACACTACGGCCAAAATCACATCTCAACATAATCTAATATATGATAATTTAATTAAACAGTTTGGCATAGAAGTGGCAACTGGATATGCTAGTGCTAATGAAAATGCCATTAAAATGTACTCGAATATTATTGAAAAACTAAATATATCCTGCCATTTCAAAAATGAATTGGCCTATGTATACTCTCTAGATAATGAGGAAATAATTGAAAGGGAAGTTGAGGCTGCTAATAAAGTAGGAATTAAAGCCCAATATACTAAAAAAACTTCTTTACCATTTGAGGTAAAGGCAAGTGTAGTATTTCCAAACCAAGGATCATTTAACCCCTTAGAGTTTATAAAAGAAATAATAAAGCCTTTAACAATATATGAAAATACTATGGTTAAAGAGGTTAAGAATAACAAGGTAATAACGGATAAGGCAGTAGTTACAGGAGAGCATATAGTAGTAGCTACTCATTATCCATTTATTAATGTTCCAGGTTATTATTTCATGCGAATGCATCAAGAAAGGTCTTATGTAATATGCCTTGAAAATGCTGATAAGCTTGATGGAATGTATATTGATGAAGCCAATAATGGGTATTCTTTTAGAAATTATGAAGATAAATTATTGCTAGGAGGGCCAGGTCACCGTACCGGAGAGAATAAGTACGGAGGATATTATGACAAATTACGAGGTGCAGCAGCAGATTTTTATCCAGATAGTAGGGAAATATGCCACTGGTCTGCTCAAGACTGTGTAACAATTGATAATGTTCCATATATAGGATTATACTCATCTTCGACACCCAATATGTATGTAGCAACTGGATTTAAAAAGTGGGGGATGACATCTTCTATGGTATCGGCAATGATAATCAGTGATTTAATATTAGGTAAAGAAAACGAGTATGCAAAGGTTTTTACACCTCAAAGATTTAAAATCTCAGCATCAATGAAGACACTTAATGAAGATGTTAAACATACAAGTAAAGGATTAGTAATTGACAAATTAAAAATACCCAAAAAAGGCTTGGAAAGTATTAAAAATGGACACGGAGATATTATTGAAGTGGATGGTCAAAAAATAGGGATATATAAAGATAAACAAGGGGAAATGCATGCTATTAATCCAGTATGCTCCCACCTAGGATGTGAACTTGGATGGAATCAAGATGAACTCAGTTGGGATTGCCCATGCCACGGTTCTAGATTTGATTATAAAGGAAACCTTATTAATAATCCTGCTAAAAATGGTATCTAAAAAAAATATAAGAAAAAAGGCATCTCCCCAGAGATGCCTTTTGCTATTCTAGCTAATATTTGAAAAATTATAACACTTCATATCCTTTAAGTAATCTAGCCCTACTAGGATGCCTTAGTTTTCTAAGAGCTTTTGCTTCAATTTGTCTTATTCTTTCTCTTGTTACATTAAACTCTTGTCCAACTTCTTCAAGGGTATGGGTCTTACCATTCTCTAAACCAAAACGTAGAATTAAAACTCTTTTTTCTCTATCTGTTAAAGTATCTAACAGTTTATCTATTTGTTCTTGAAGAGCAGTATAAGAAGCTGCTTCTTCAGGGCCTACAATAGTTTCATCGTGAATAAAATCCCCTAAATGACTATCATCTTCCTCACCTATTGGTGTGTCAAGAGAAATAGGATCAGATGATATCTTGCGAACTTCTCTAACTTTTTCTACTGGGAGGTCCATTTCTTCTGCAATTTCTTCTTCTGTAGGTTCTCTACCCAACTCTTGCAATAAGTTTCGAGAAACTCTATATGTTTTATTAATAACCTCCGACATGTGTACAGGAATCCTTATAGTCCGAGATTGGTCTGAAATCGATCTTGTTATAGCTTGGCGAATCCACCATGTTGCATATGTACTAAACTTAAAACCTTTTGTATAATCAAACTTTTCCACAGCCTTCATTAAGCCAAGATTACCTTCTTGGATTAAATCTAGGAAAGCCATTCCCCTGCCAATATATTTTTTGGCAATACTAACTACTAGCCTTAAGTTTGATTGAGCGAGTTCCATATTAGCAGTTACATCACCTTCTTCAATTCTTTTGGCTATTGATACTTCTTCTTCAGCAGTAAGAAGAGGATATTTCCCAATTTCTGTTAGATATAGTTTAACTGGATCATCAGTCATGGCTTCATTTACTGAGGTATTATCAAGCTTTATACCATCATCCTCATCAAGTTCATCATCATCATCTTCATCGGCATTATCTAAAACAACAATATCCTTACTTTCAAGATAATCATAAAGATTATCAATTTGTGACACACTTAAGTTTAAATCCTTAAAAACTTCATTAATCATATCAAGCTCTACAACGTTCTTATGCTTTTTTGCATAAGCAAGTAGTTCTTGTAGTTTTTTATCATAATTATTATTATTTTTACTCATATCAAGCCTCCATGTTTTATGCTAAAATAAACAAAATCTTGTAGGAGATATTAATGCTCTAATTCTCGTTACGACATTATAACATAGAAGATAATATAATAAAAGTATATTTAATGTATATACAGTAGTCTTCATTTCTCCAAAATACCTAGTATTTTCCTGAGTTTTTTGTTTATATAAATAAGTTATGAGTAACGATTATAACATTAAGAAGACTACTGTACAATAGCTAAAAGTATTTTGTTTAATTTAAAATAAAGTATTTATTGGAAACCAAAATAGCGAAGTATTCCTTGATATATTGCATAGGCGAAATCATATTGATTATTCTGCAATAACTGATTGTCGGCCCAGTTACTTATATAAGCCATCTCTACTAAGACAGAGGGCATATTAGTGTTTCTAAGCACATAGAAATCAGCTGTCCTTATACCGTTATAATTTGTTCCGACATAATCTACAATAGCCTGAACTATATGTTGTGCAAGCCAATGTGCCTGGGTATTAAGTTGGTAAATGTAGCCTTCAGTACCATTTATAGCAGGATTAACATTAGCATTAGTGTGAAGACTTAAAAAATAATGAGCCGGCCAAGAGTTAGCCATATTAACTCGTGCTGCTAAACTAGAATTGTTATCAGTTCCTAAAATTTCTTCCGGTGAATTTCTTGAAGTACGTGCTTCAAATCTAGAATCCTCATTTAAAAAATCTCTCAAATATATTCCAACGTTATATGTTACATCTTGTTCTCTGATTCCAAACCCTTCAGCACCAGCATTAACAGTATGTGGATTATGTCCTTGATCAATGAAAATGCGAATAGCCATATCTATTCTCTCCTTAATAACATGCTATATGACTATTTTATTCAATTATCAAACATCGGTTCCAAATTTTATGTGTTTTTCTGCTCTTCAACCACCATCTATTGATATTTTCCTTTATTGAGTATAAACTTATGTTATAATGCTAAAACCATATTAAAAAGGTGATAAAATGCAAAACCCAATTATATTCCACGTAGACGTTAATAGTGCATATTTAAGCTGGGAAGCGGTGGAAAGACAAAAAAACGGTGTAAAAGGTGTAGACCTTAGAAAAGTTCCATCTGCAATCGGCGGGGATAGAGAAAAAAGGCATGGAGTAATTTTAGCAAAATCTACTCCTGCCAAGAGATATAATGTCATTACAGGTGAACCAATCCTACATGCCTTACAAAAATGTCCTAATCTAATTGTGGTTCCTCCTAACCATGAAATGTATAGCCAATACTCCAATGAATTAATGGATTTATTAGGCGAATACACCCATAAGGTGGAACAATACTCTATAGATGAGGCTTTTATGGATGTAACAATAAGTATACCTGAAGGAATCACACCTAAGAAATTAGCCATTAAGATAAAGAACCGCATTAAAAGTGACCTTGGTTTTACAGTTAATATTGGAGTTTCGAGTAACAAGCTATTAGCTAAAATGGCCTCCGATTTTACTAAACCGGATAAAGTACATACCTTGTTTCCTGAAGAAATTGAAACAAAGATGTGGCCCCTTCCCGTTGAAGAACTATTTATGGTTGGTAAATCCACAGCTAAAACCCTTAGAAATCTTGGTTTAAGAACAATTAAAGATGTTGCAGAGATAAATGTAGAGATTTTAAAATCTCACCTAGGAAATAAAGTTGGAGAAAACATCTATAAAAATGCATGGGGTATTAATGACGAAGAAGTAGAGGTAGAAAAGCGAGAAAACAAAGGTTATGGTAACAGTGTAACATTGGCAGAGGATATTGTGGATTATGAAGAAGCATGTTTGGTCCTATTGTCCTTAAGTGAAACTGTAGCTGAAAGGTTACGTGAAAACAAGATAAAAGGCTATTGCATTGCAGTGGAGATAAAAGATTATGAATTTAAACGTCAAACCCATCAAACCACCTTAATAAATTCTACTAATACAACTAATACTATTTATGAAACATCATGTTCATTATTAAAGAGGATTTGGGATGGAACTCCTATAAGACTCTTGGGTATTAGGGTAACAAAATTAACAACAGATGAGTATGACCAAATAAGCCTTTTCGACAACCCTAAAGAAAACAAATACGAAAAACTTGACAATATGCTTGATTCCATTAGAAACAAATATGGAGATAATGCAGTTCAAAGGGCTAGCTTAAACAAAGAAAAAGACAAGTAGCTTAATTTAGATTTATTGTTCCTATTTATCATTTGTTGGGTTATAATAATTATGGATATATTAGATTAAATTAACATATAAAAAAATATAAAGTTAGAAATAAAAGGGGAAAATATGGATTATTTAAAAAAATACAATGAGTGGATTAATAATGAATATTTTGACCAAGGAACCCGTGAAGAGCTACTTGGTTTAAAAGGTAAGGACGATGAAATAAAAGAGCGTTTTTATAAGGACCTTGACTTTGGAACAGCCGGTCTTAGAGGGATATTAGGTGCAGGTTCCAATCGGATGAATGTATATACGGTACGTAAGGCCACCCAAGGTGTAGCCAACTATATCAATAAGCAAGGTGGACAAGATAGAGGTGTAGCTATTGCCTATGATTCCAGAAAAATGTCACCAGAATTTGCTAGAGAAACTGCACTTTGTTTCAATGCAAATGGCATAAAAGCATATGTATCAGAGTCTCTTAGACCAGTACCTGCATTATCATTTGCTCTTAGAGAATTAGGGTGTATAGCTGGTATTGTTATTACAGCAAGTCATAATCCTCCAGAATACAATGGTTACAAAGTGTATTGGGAAGACGGTGCTCAAATAGCTTATCCAATAGACGAAGAGGTTATTACAGAAGTTAATAACGTAGAAAATTACTCCAGTGTTAAAACTATGAGCCTAGATGATGCGAAAGTACAAGGATTATATGTAGAAAAGGGCAAAGAAATTGATGACAAATATATAGCGGCTATTAAAGGATGTACTATTAATCCAATATCTGAAGCTGGTAAGCAAATGAAGATAGTTTATACCCCTCTGCATGGGTCAGGAATAACTCTTGTTCCTCGTATTTTAGAAGAGTTAGGTTTTGAAAATGTATATATAGTTTCTGAACAAGAAGAGCCAGACTCTTCATTTCCTACAATAGATTATCCTAATCCAGAAGATCCAACTGTATATGAACTAGCTTTAAAATTAGCTAGACAAGTTGATGCAGATATTATTCTTGCAACAGATCCAGATGCGGATCGTGTTGGGCTACAAGTTAAAGATAAAGATGGTAATTACCAAATATACAATGGTAATATGATAGGAGAAATAATAACAGAGTATCTTCTATCTCAGAGACAAGCAAAGGGTACCCTTCCGGATAATGGTGCAATTGTTAAAACTATAGTTTCAACTAATATGGTTGATAAAATGGCGCAATGGTATGGAGTTACACTTTTTGAAGTCTTGACTGGTTTTAAATATATTGGAGAAAAAATAAAAGAGTTTGAAGCAACTAATTCCCATGATTTCTTGTTTGGTTTTGAAGAAAGTTATGGTTATTTAATTGGAACCTATGCAAGAGATAAGGATGCTGTTGCAGCAGTTATGATATTATGTGAAGCGGCAGCTTACTATAGAAATAAAGGATTGACCCTTAATGATCAAATGGATAATATTCGTAAAAAATATGGATATTTCATAGAAGATGTAATTGCCAAAACGTTTAAAGGAATATCTGGTTTAGAGAAAATGGCTGAAATCATGGCTGATTTCCGTAATAATCCTCCAGCAGAATTAGCAGGATTTAAGGTTCTTAAGATTAGGGATTATAAGTCAGAAACCATTACGGATATGGAAACTAAAGAAGTTACCTCATCAGGATTACCAAATTCCGATGTGCTGTATTATGAATTAACAGATGATGCATGGTGTGCAATAAGGCCTTCAGGAACAGAACCAAAGATTAAGATATATTTTGGAGTTAAAGGTAGTGATAAGGCTGACGCTGATGAGAAACTAGATAGATTAATGAAAGATTCTAGATTTGATATAGGGTAACTATATTGATTTTATAATCAAGGAATTAGAATAGTTGAGCTTGCTTTCTAGAACAATTATGTTTATAGAAAACAAAAACATAGATAATATAGAAAAGTCAAATATGATGTGCCGGAAATTTGGCACATCATATTTAACGTATATTCTAACAACTTACTTTATTAATAATGGATTAAATTCCAATGCCTTCTATATATAATAGATGATTTTAGTCCTTTGAAAGTGATTTAATGAGTTAATAAAAATAAATATAAAAAAACAAGAAATAAGTGTTGCAAAATGAATCATGGTATAGTATACTAGCTAATGTTGTGACATTGATAGCGTAGAAACGTGAGGTTGCTACATTTATTGTTGTAGGTTTTCCGTGGAGCGAATGTCAAGTTAATAAAACTGACGGCAAGTCACTGTACGAGACAATGCATAAATCATTGCAAACATATGTGGGTTTAAGTAATTAGAAAATTTCTTCCAATTAACTATGACACACACGGTCGAGTGTACAGTCACCGCTTGTCGTACTAATCTTAAAGTGCGAAAAGGAGGCGACTTTTTTTATGGCAAGTCAACAAATTATGAGAATCACGCTAAAAGCGTATGATCACAAATTAATCGATCAATCTGCTTCAAAGATTATTGATACTGTAAAAAAGACAGGAGCAGAGGTAAGTGGACCAGTTCCATTACCAACAAAAACTGAGAAGATCACAATACTTAGAGCAGTTCATAAGTATAAAGATGCAAGAGAACAGTTTGAGAGAAGAACTCACAAGAGATTGATTGATATCTTGGTACCAACACAAAAAACAGTTGATTCATTATCAAGACTAGAAATGCCAGCTGGTGTTCATATTGATATCAAGATGAAAACAAAGTAACAATTATTAAAATCAAGTAGAATTTATCCTTAGGGTTTATATATTAGGTAACGGTTTTTATAACCTGCACTAGATTAGACCATCTAGGATGATTGCATCAGTAAGATGTAATCCGCTGTAGATTAAACAGGAGGTGCAAAGAAACAATGAAAAAAGCTATATTAGCAAGAAAAGTAGGAATGACACAAATCTTTAATGAAGAAGGACATCTAATTCCAGTTACTGTATTACAAGCTGGGCCTTGTACTGTTACTCAAGTAAAAACAGTAGAAAGCGATGGCTATAATTCAGTGCAAGTTGGATTTGAAGAAATTAGAGACATTTTAGTTAACAAACCAAGAAAAGGACACTTTGCAAAAGCAGGAGTAACTAATAAAAGGTTTGTTAGAGAATTCAAATTTGATAATATTACAGATTATGAATTAGGACAAGAAATCAAGGCTGACATCTTTGAAGCAGGCGACAAAATAGACGCTACTGCAACTTCTAAAGGTAAAGGTTTCCAAGGTGTTATTAAGAGACATAACTTTAGTAGAGGACCAGAAACACACGGTTCTAAACACCATAGACATCATGGATCAAGTGGAGCTTCCGCAACACCAGCAGAAGTTGCTAAAGGTAAAAAAATGCCTGGTCAGATGGGTGCAGTACAGGTTACCATCCAGAATCTTGAGATTGTACGCGTAGACGCTGAGAACAATCTGCTTCTGGTAAAGGGAGCTGTTCCGGGACCGAAGAAATCAACAGTAATCATTAAAGAATCCGTT
>CAZXSM010000066.1:3617-11329 GCA_964643255.1 uncultured Lachnospiraceae bacterium | reverse complement strand
GTCTAAGGAATATAATTTATACCGTCAGGATTATTGTGGTTGTATATATTCCAAGATAAACCGATCCAACTTTTAATAGTTGACATTTAGGTCCCTTGTATGATAGAATATCAACTTGTAAGACTCATTTTGCTGCCTTGGCTCAGTTGGTAGAGCGTCGCCTTGGTAAGGCGGAGGTCGGCGGTTCAAATCCGCTAGGTAGCTTATGTAAATAGGGCTTACAAAGAAGCCACTTGTAGAATTTTCTACAAGTGGCTTCTTTTATGCATTTCAATCAAAGTTATCAATCAAACAAGCAAACATTCTTTTTTTCAAAATGATTCTCAAGGACATTATGTTGAAAAATTACTTGAACCAATTAAGCTTTCCATCATCATGCAATTGCTTAATAACTGCTAAGCTAATAGGTAGTAAAAAGACTCCAAGTATCCCGAATAATCTACCACCTATATATACAGCTGCTAATGTTACAACTGGATGAATTCCAATTTGATTTCCTATAACCTTAGGCTCTAAACTTTGTCTTACAATTGTAATTATTGCATATAAAACAAATAAACCAATAGCTCTTATGAAATCACTTGTAAATAAACTTATAATAGCCCATGGAATTAGGACTGTTCCAACACCTAGCACGGGTAATATATCAATTAAGGCAATAATAGCTGAAACAGCAAGGGGGTTGTTTACTCTTAGAATAACCAATCCAATTGATAGTTCAACAAAGGTAATACTCATTAATATTGCATAGGATTTGATATACTTCCATACAGTACCAACTACATTTCCCTTTAAGAGTCTCGATTCAACAGCCTTATCTTCCGGTAATTGTCTAAAGAAAAAATCCGTTATATCATGATAATATATAGTAAAGAAAAATGATGCAATAATAGTAAACATTGAATTTGCAATAAGAGAAGGGACTTTAGTAACAATACTTCCTACTCCTGATACTATCAATTCTGTAGCATTAGTTATAAATGTAGTTGTTGAATTAATAATCTGTGTTAATAGTCCTTCTACATCTTGTGCTATTTGTGGAAATAAGACAAGAATTTTCTCCCCTATATCAACTAAAAATGGTTCGATTCTGTTTATATATAAATCAGGAAGAGTAGTTATAAAATTTCTAATGAAGGAGATAAACTGGGATGCCAATACACCTATTAGTAAAGTGAAAATAGCATAAAAGATAATGAGCATTACAACTGATACTAAAGTTCTGTTCCATTTCTTGCTCTCGGATATTTTTTTAATTGGATTTTTTAAGGCAACTGCAATTAGCAAAGCTAATGCAAGAGGTAATACTGCAGGTAATACATATTGAACTCCAATATATACTAGTCCTAAAACAACTGTTAAAAATATAAACCTTATTAAAAAGTTTTTCTGTTTCTCTATTTTCATTAAACACTCCTCACATACTATCTTAACTTCAGTTACAAAAATTGTATCACCTAAAATTTTTTTATTCAATAATTTTTTTAAAATAATAATATTTATTTAATACTATTGATAAATTTGTTCGGAATATTATTACATGGTTTTATGTATCTACTTCCATTGTGGATTAGCTATATATATCTCTCTAATAAATGTATAAAATGAGCCTTTTTTTCGATTTTCCCCATATATTTACAGAGCTTTTGTCACTTCATCTGATTAGTTTAGAAAACTTTGTTGTATTTATACATAGATTTATATGATATTAACAAATATAATACTTATAAGTATATTAAAAGGGGGATATAAATAATGCAATCACTTTATCTAATTGGAAGAAAGGAAGTAGAACTAGAGAATGAGGAAAAGTTAACATTGAATTATTGTCTAGTAGAAGATAGGGAGGAAAAGCCTAAACCACTTTATGGAATAAAGGTAATTCAGATACATGATAATGATTATGCAACATCTGAATATACTCATGGAATTTCTTATTCAAAGTCTTATGTCACTGATATCTTAAAACGCTTAATTGATAACAATGTTTTAGTTTCTAATTTAGTAGAAACTGTAGATGATCTAGTTTCCATCAACGAATTAGTTTCTAGTTTTTAGCTTTGTGGTTTTGATTGTTAAAAAAATATCATTGTTAAAATAAGGAAAATGCCTTAAGCAAAATGCTTAAGGCATTTTTTTAATATTTATTTCTTGGCTATTCTTTGCCTAACGATCTCATAGGCCATAACCCCTGTTGCTACAGAGGCATTTAAGGAGTCTATCTCACCATACATAGGTACTTTAGCAACAAAGTCACACTTTTCCTTAATTAATCTACCTACGCCTTCGCCTTCATTACCAATAACTAGTCCAATTGGTCCAGTTAAATCAAGGTCATACATTATTTCTCCGTCCATATCAGCACAAACAAACCATAAGCCTTCTTCTTTCAATTTTTCTATAGTATCCACAAGATTTGTTACCTTTGCCACAGGTGTATAATTAACGGCACCTGCCGAAGCTTTAGCGACAGTTGCTGTTAGGCCTACTGCACGTCTTTTTGGAATAATTATTCCGTGAGCTCCTGCAAGATTGGCTGTCCTTATAATAGCTCCTAGGTTATGAGGATCTTGTATGCTATCTAATATTATTATAAAGGGCGGCTGGTCTTTTTCCCTGGCTAATTCCAATATCTCTTCAACACTTGCATATTCATAAGCTGCTGCATTAGCTATTACTCCCTGATGCTTACCTGATTCAGACATTTGGTCTAGTCTTTCTTTCTTTACAAAGTCAATAAGAGTATCATTTTTCTTAGCCTCTCTGACTATTTTATTGGTATTATCATCAAAACTTCCATCTAATATAAATACACGATCTATTGTTTTTCCTGAACGAAATGCCTCTAGAACGGCATTTTTTCCTTCTATCCTAAATTCTTCATATTTCATATGTGTTTTAACTACCTCCATAGTGGTTTATATAATATAAATATTAATGCTAGAGTCTTAGCTTTTATTATAAGTAAATATTAGCAATTTATTTATTAAGTCCAAGCCTAATAATTTCTAATACTCTTGGGAAATCATTTGTTAAATAAAGATATCCTATAAGAGCTTCAAGACCTGTAGCAATTCGGTAATTTGACCTACTAGCACTTTTAGCTTTAGTCTTGGTTCTTGTATTTCGCCCTCTTTTAAAGATTCTTGTTTCTTCAGGTGTTAATTCGTCTTTTATATTTCTATATAACTTGGCTTGGGCTGATGCCTCTACTAGCTTACTAGATTTTTTATGCAAGTCATTAACAGGTGCATTGCCTTGATCTACAACAAGGGTACGAATAACAAGTTCATATACTCCATCGCCAATAAAAGCTAGGGCTTGTGGTGATAGGGTCTTAGCATTTATATCAGACAAATCCATCTTAACATTTATTAGATTTATTAAGCCTTTTTCTTTATTTACACTCTCTTCCATCTTACCCCTTCTCTTGTATCTTCTAGAACAATTCCTTTTTTCAATAATTCATCACGGATTTCATCAGCTTTAGCAAAGTTTTTATTCTTTCTGGCTTCCTGTCTTTCCTGGATTTTCTTTTCTATTTCTTCTTCTAATAATTCTTCTTCTTTTGTAACTTCAATTCCAAGGACACCTGATAGGAGATATATTTTATCTAAAGCCTTTTGTATCAATACTTTTGAACTATTTGCTGTAATATTACTATTTGCTAGTTTAACGATTTCAAATATAACAGATATAGCATCTGCTGTGTTAAAGTCATCGTCCATGGCTTTATCATATCTCTCATTTAGTTCTTCAAGTTTATCTATTATCTCTTGTTCCTTGTCTTTAAGCTTATCCTCTTTTGCATTTTCTAATAAAAATTCTAGGTTAAATACGGCATTTTGAATTCTTTCTAGGGAATTTTGTGCTGATTCCATTAATTCTCGACTAAAGTTTATAGGACTGCGGTAGTGAGCACTTAACATAAAGAACCTAACTACTGAAAGTGGATATTCTTCACCAATTTCTCGTACAGTAAAGAAGTTTCCTTCTGATTTAGACATTTTCTTATTATCAATATTAACAAAGCCATTATGGACCCAGTATCTTGCCATAGTTTTGCCTGTAATAGCTTCAGTCTGGGCAATCTCATTTTCATGATGTGGGAATACTAGGTCTTCCCCACCACCGTGAATGTCGATTTCGTCTCCTAGATAAGTAGTGCTCATTACTGAACATTCTATATGCCAACCTGGTCTTCCCTGACCCCATGGTGAGTCCCATGCTGGCTCTCCTGGTTTTTTAGGTTTCCATAATACAAAGTCCATACTGTCTTCTTTTTCTTCGTCAACTGCTATACGACTACCAACCTCTAGGTCATCTATGTTTTTCTTAGATAGTTTTCCATACTCATCAAACTTTCTAGTTCTATAGTAAACCGAACCATTTTTCTCGTATGCATAACCTTTATCTATTAAGCCTGTAATCATTTCAATCATACCGTCTATTTCTTCAGTGGCCCTTGGGGTATGAGTTGGGGTCTTTACATTAAGGCCCTTTAAATCTGTTTGATATTCTTTAATGTATCTTTCTGAGATTTCTTTTGGAGAAACCCCTTCTTCATTGGCCTTGGCAATTATTTTATCGTCTACGTCAGTGTAGTTTGACACATAGTTTACTTCATAACCTTTGTATTCAAAGTATCTTTTTACAGTATCAAAAAACACCACAGGTCTTGCATTTCCAATATGAATGTAGTTGTAAACTGTTGGACCACATACATACATGCGGACCTTACCTTCTTCTATTGGTATAAATTCTTCTTTTTTCCCTTTTAAGGTATTATGGACTTTCATATTCTCTCCTATTTTATATTAGTTATTTGAGTTTTCTTTATCCTTTTGATTATCTAGATTGTTATTATTCCCATTATCTTTTTTCCTAACTGTTTTAACCATCCCCACTGTTTCTAGTGGTTCTTCTGAGAAATCCAGTTCCATTTGGTCAACCTTAGAACATACTCGTTTCAGCTCTGTTATCAACCTTTGATTTTCATTTTGTAAGCGTTGTAAATCTTTTAATACTGGGTCTGGTAAATTAATTTGATCCATATCTTCTCTAGGAACTTTTACATTATCTCGTTTTACAACACGGCCTGGAACACCCACTACTGTTGAGTTGGCTGGAACGTCCGCTAAAACTACGGCTCCTGCTCCAACTTTGGAGTTTTCTTCTATAGTGATTGAGCCTAGAACTTTTGCCCCAGCACTAACCATAACATTATCTCCTAATGTTGGATGGCGCTTTCCTTGCTGCTTTCCTGTGCCCCCTAGGGTTACCCCTTGATAAAGAGTTACATTATCGCCAATAATAGCAGTCTCTCCAATAACAACTCCTGCACCATGATCAATAAAGAGTCCCTTACCAATTTGTGCTCCTGGATGAATTTCTATTCCCGTTTTTCTAACTGTTCTTTGTGCTAACCATCTTGCCCAAAAATAATGGCCTCTCTTGTACCATCTGTGGGCTATTCTATATCGTAGTATGGCCTTAAAACTTGGATATAAAAATACTTCCCACTTGCTTTTTATAGCAGGATCTCTTTCTTTTATCACTTGCATTTCTTCTTTAATATAACTTATTATCCCCATCGATATAACCTCCGATTTTTTACAAAATTTCTAATTACAATTTAATATAATCTAAAAAAACTCCATCTCCTAAGAGACGAAGTTTTCCGTGGTTCCACTCTACTTTTTAAATTAAATATGTTTTTTAATAAAAACACATTTGATTTTTCTTATCAGTTAACGGACCCTACCGGATTAGACTAAGGATCTAACCCTCATCTAATCAGCTCCCAGATGCACTTCGCTTATGTTCTAACAAAGAATGCTTTCAGCCGGTGGCATTCCATCTCTGTTGCCTTCCTATAAACTACTTTTCTGTTCATTGCTTTTTATCTATATTTATATACTTATAGATTATTTTATGCAATCTTGGGGGATTTGTCAATTAAAAATGGGTTTTTTACTATATTATTGAAGTATGATAAATATTTACAAGGAACAAACTTCTTCCCATACACCTTCATCAACTAAAATACCTTGTTCATTATTTGTTTTTCTAGCTTGTAGTGTTCCTTCACCTGGGTACCTTGGCGGTCTTCCTTCTGTTACAGGAGCTGCATTGTGAATTTGATTAACTGTATCCTTCAATATAGTTTCAACTTCTTCTTCTGATGCAAATATATATGGGTCTATAGCTATAAATACTTGGCTACAGCTTCCACAACTACCCTTATCTATTACATCCATTTGACTTGTACAATTTCCATTAGATAATATAGCACCTACTACATCAAGGGCAACTGCAAGGCCGCTCCCTTTCCAATATCCTGTTGGAAGGATTCTTAGTGATTCTTCGATTGACCCTGGGTCTGATGTTAAGTTGCCATCTTTATCAAATCCACCTGGAAATGGAAGTTGTTCTCCTGCTAGCCTTGTTACTTCAAGCTTGCCATAAGAATATTGAGACATTGCCATATCAAGTACAATATGTCCTTCTTGTCTTGGAATTCCAAAGCATAGAGGGTTATTTCCTACACTTACCTCTTTACTTCCCCAGACTGGCATACAGCTTTCTGTGTTAGTCCAGATGATTCCAATCATACCTTCATTTGCAATATCCCATGCATATGTGCCTCCCCTCATCCAATGGGTGGTGTTTCTTAAAGCTACAATTCCAATTCCATGTTCATCTGCAAGTTCAGTGGCTCTTTTTGAGCAGAACTTTGCATTAGTTATACCAACACCAAGATTACCATCATAATTTTCCATTAGGCCTGCCTTTTTTACTAATTCTATTTCTCCATTTGGATCTACTAGGCCTGTTTTGCAATAATTATAGAATCTTGAAACTCGGTTTAATCCGTGAGAATAAACCCCATCTCTACTTGTTTCAGTATGAGTTTGTGCACAAATTTCTGCCTTGTCTTCTGGTAAACCCGCTTTTAACATTACCCTTTTAATTTCTGCTTTCATTTCCTCAAAAGATATTCTCACATTTTACTCCTTTCTTACTCTAAGAACATTATGTGTGTTTCTCATCATAAATATTATACATTAATATTGTAGACTAAACCACTTCATTTATAAGTGTTTTCTTAGAAAATGTTTTAGATAAAACCCTATCCTTATTTTTTAGGACACCCGCCACATCCGCCACAATCTCTTTCTTCCTCTAATGGATTAAAACTATGATATCTGAAGTTTTCTACTGAATTTAACATACATACAACTTGAGAAGATATTCCTTCACCCTTGCCTGTTACCCCAAGGCCTTCTTCAGTTGTGGCTTTTATGTTAATTTGGTCTTCATCAATCCCAAGACCTCTAGCAATGTTTTTAATCATCTCTGGGATATGTGGAGCCATTTTTGGCTTCTGAGCCACAATTATTCCGTCTATATTTTCAACGATGTAATGCTTGTCTGCCACTAATTCCTTAACTTCTTTTAACAAATCCATGCTACTAGCGTCCTTATATCTTTCATCTGTATCTGGAAAATGTTTCCCTATATCACCAAGACCTGCTGCCCCTAGCAGACTATCCATGATGGCATGAAGCAATACATCTGCGTCTGAATGGCCTAATAAACCTTTGTCATAAGGTAATTTAACCCCACCTATTACTAAATCTCTTCCTTCCACCAAACGGTGAACATCGTATCCTATTCCTACTCTCATATTTTCATACCTTTCTATTGTT
>CAZXSM010000066.1:0-3517 GCA_964643255.1 uncultured Lachnospiraceae bacterium | reverse complement strand
AAATTGATATGAGTTTTATAAATCAGGATGATTTTTCAGAAATACTTTCTAAAATAGATAATTTGATAAAGAACAAAGATAGAGTCTTAGTGGCTATAGACGGCATGAGTGCCTCAGGAAAGACAAGTCTTGCAAAGCATTTACAAGATATTTATGACTGTAATGTCTTTCACATGGATGACTTCTTTTTAACAGAAGATTTAAGAAGTCAGGACCGCCTAAATGAAATTGGTGGTAATGTTGATTATATTAGGTTTGATAAAGAAGTAATACAAGGTCTTATTTCTGGCTCTGAATTCACTTACCAAGTCTACAACTGCCAAAGCCTGTCCATGACAGAAACAGTCAAGATATCCCCTAATAAGTTAAATATTATTGAAGGAGCTTATAGCATGCATCCAACTTTAATAGATAATTACGATTTAAAGATTCTCTTAAAAATAGATCCTAAGATGCAAAGTCAAAGAATTTTAGATAGAAATGGAGAGACTATGCATGATAAATTTATTAACTTATGGATACCTAAGGAAAACAAATATCTTGATACCTTTAGTATTGAAGAGGAAAGTGACTTAGTTATTAAAGTGTAAAATATATAGGTAGATAGTTCTTATTAAATATAAAAGAACTATCTACCTTTTCTTATCTTGTATCATTTATTATTCAATATCTCTCAAAGCAACAAGCAAGCTCTCTAGTAGTTCCTGTAAGGCATCTTGGGGAAGTGCAACATTTATTCTCTCATATCCATTTCCCTCTTTGCCAAATACATTCCCTTGATTCGTAAAAAACTGATTTCTATGTAAGAAATCCTCCAATTCTTTATTAGTCATATTAAGTTGTCTAAAGTCTAACCACTGTAAATAGGTTCCTTCACTTACAGGAGCCTTAATCTTTGGATAGTTCTTCTCAAAAAAGTCCTTTACCATTTCTTGATTGTTAAAAACTAATTCTATTAACTCTTCTAGCCATTTTTCACATTCAGTATATGCTATTCTTGTGGCCTCAAATCCTAAGATGTTCCCACCGGATAAATTAGACCTTTTGGCTTCTTCTTCAAATTTATTTCTTAGCTTTTCATTTGATATTATTATACTAGATGTAGATAAACCTGCTAAATTAAAGCTTTTTGAGGCTGCAGTACATGTGATTAGCAAGTCTTGCAAGTCAGTGTTTACTTTATGTAATACAGTGTGCTCTTTGTCTTTACGAACAAAATCATACCAAATCTCGTCAGATATAAGGATTAGTTCGTGCTTTACAACTATATCAGCAAGTCTTTTAAGTTCCTCTTTAGTCCATACTCTACCTACAGGATTATGAGGACTACAGAAAATCAGCATCTTGTTTTCTGGCTTTTTAGCTTCTTTTTCAAACTCTTCAAAATCTATTGAGTAATGGCCATCTTTTTCGATTAATGGAACATTTACTTCTTTCCTATTATTATTGGTTATACAAGAAGAAAAGGGGTAATATACCGGTTTAAATATAATTACTCCGTCATTTTCCTTTGTTAAGGCCCTTACCCCTATGTTTAATGCGGCTACTATTCCTAGGGTACTAACAATCCATTCTTTCTTGATTATCCAATTATGACGTCTTTCTTGCCAATCAATTACTGCTTGAAGAAATTCATCTCTTGGACCTGTGTATCCTAATATGGGCTTTCCCCTTAGATATTTAACTAATCCTTCATATATCTCTGGTGGATTATAGAATTCCATATCTGCAACTGATAGTGGCAATACCCCCTCTTCAACATTAGGATTCGAATCATACATTTCATCCCATTTATGAGAGCCTGTACCTTTCCTATTAATTCTTTCTGTAAAATTATATATCATTAAAATTCTCCTTTATATAAATATTATACTAGTTAATTGTGAAGCTTAGATTTTGTCAATACAATATATTTAGCAATTGATATATTAATTGGTATATATAAAGTTTGCTATGTCTTGAATTACTTGGCTATCTACATAATTCTTTTGCCTATATTCATCAGAATATGACTTGCCTTTCCCTTTCATCATAAAGTGATTTAAGTCTGGGTAGGATTTAAATGTCCAATTTTCTTTTTCACCGAAAGCATTTAGCCATAGGTTGTACTGTTTTGTAGTTGTTTGATAATCTCTTTCACCTTGTAAAACTAGTGTAGGGGCAGTTATTCTGTTGCCTCCTGGAACTGGGTCATATCTATTTAGATCAATCCAATAGTTCTTTTGAAAACCAAGGACACTTTCACCTTGTGGAATTTCATTAGGATTTGTAAGTTTATCAATTTCTGAGTTGAGTTGATTAATCTTAGTATGCTCTTTTAGGCTAATCTCTCCATCTTCCATTGCTAAATATTCATATTGCTCCTTTAGATAATCCTTTCTATTCTGAAAAGGACTTGATAGCAATATATAACCTGCTGCAGAATCAAAGCCTGAAGCTATACGTGGTAGCAGGTAACCTCCCTGGCTTGCTCCAAGAATATAAACTTTGTTTGGGTTTACATTCTTTAGCTCTTTAGCCATATTGGCTGCAACAATAGCATCATTTATTGTTTCATCAAACACTGTAAATACTGGATTGTTTTCTAAACCATCATATAAATAAGTTCTTTTATCATATCTATAAGAAGCAATTCCAGCTTCAGCCAGCCCCCATGCTATATCTCTAAATGGCTTGTTTTCAAATATACTTGAATCTCTATCACTTGGTCCAAAACCATGAACTAATACTACTAGAGGATAAGTATCTAGAACTTGACCATCCTCATCAAAGTCAGGACTTGTAAGTGTTCCATGGATTAAGAAGTTATCACTTAGGAAGGAAAATTCTTCTTCGGTAATTCCTTCTGGCTTTTTCCCGCTCTTTTCAAGTGTATTATTCTGATATTCCTCATAAGAGAAGCCTATAATATGATTGTCTTTATTGAAATTAACTAGTAAGTTAATGTTATTCAAAGAAGCTTCAATAGGAACCATAATATATCGGCTCCTTCCATATTTGTAAGTATAGGGCTCATGTACTTTTTCAACATCACCCATATTTGAATTATGGAAAACTATTTCTTTGTGAGTCTCTTTAAATGAGATAATTTCTTTCATTTCCTCACTATATAAGTAAAGGTTATCAAGCCTATCAAAATCTTCTGTTAAGATGTCGATTGCAAATGATTGTCCAACTTCTAGTATATCTGTATTTTCCAAACTTTCTTTTTTCTCAACACTTCTCAAATACTCATTACCACTATGGTCTTTGTCACTAAGACCCTCATCTTCAGGACTATCTTCTATATTATTTTTATTATTTTCTTCTAGCATAAACATGTCAGGGTCGCATGCAGTTAGAAACAATGAACTTATGCAAACTAGTATTATTAACAAACGCTTCATATTTTGTATTCTCCTTGTATTCTTACAATTATATTATCATAAGCATGCACATTTATAAAGAATTATTACAGGAAGTTATAAGTCCCTCTATCTTGACATTTGTACTAAGACACATTACAATAATATATATA
>CAZXSM010000065.1:10119-11438 GCA_964643255.1 uncultured Lachnospiraceae bacterium | reverse complement strand
GATTGCTGGTTCAATGGCATTCAAAGACGCTATGAGAAAAGGTGGCGCAACATTACTAGAACCAATTATGAAGGTAGAAGTAACAGTTCCTGATGAACATATGGGAGATGTTATTGGTGATATTAGTGCCCGTCGTGGTCGTATTGATGCAACCGACGATGTAAGTGGTTCAAAAGTAATTAAAGGACATGTTCCTTTATCAGAAATGTTTGGTTATACAACATCCTTACGTTCTAGAACTCAAGGAAGAGGTGCATATACTATGCAATTTGACACCTTTGAACCTGTACCAAAGAACGTACAAGAAAGTATTTTATCCAAGACAGAAACTGAGTAAATTAGTAAGGAATCTTAATTATTACTGATAAATAGCTTTTATGCTTGAAAATATTAGTAAATTGAAATATAATTAGGCATAAGTGATAGATATTATACAATGACGACATATGAAGTAGTAAATAGAAACTCTTCATATAATAAAATTTATAAGGGAATTTATAACCTTATTGATAATTTATTTTTTTATTTAAAGGAGGAAAGCTTAAATGGCTAAAGCTAAATTTGACAGAAACAAACCCCATGCAAATATCGGAACAATAGGTCACGTTGACCATGGTAAGACTACATTAACAGCTGCTATTACTATAACTCTAGCAAACAGATCAGGTGCTGGTGATGTTATGTCTTATGAAATGATTGATAAAGCTCCAGAGGAAAAAGAAAGAGGTATTACTATCTCTACATCTCACGTTGAGTATGAAACAGAAAATAGACATTATGCTCATGTTGACTGCCCAGGACATGCTGACTATGTAAAAAACATGATTACAGGTGCTGCACAAATGGACGGAGCAATTCTTGTAGTTGCTGCTACTGACGGAGTTATGGCTCAAACAAGAGAACATATCCTATTATCCCGTCAGGTTGGTGTTCCATATATCGTTGTATTTATGAACAAATGTGATATGGTTGACGATGAGGAATTATTAGAATTAGTAGAAATGGAAATCAGAGAACTATTAGACGAATATGACTTCCCAGGTGATGATACACCAGTTATCCAAGGTTCTGCTCTTAAAGCACTTGAAGATCCAAATAGCGAGTGGGGAGACAAGATAATTGAATTAATGGATGCTGTTGACGAGTGGATCCCAGATCCTGAAAGAGAAGTTGACAAACCATTCTTAATGCCTGTAGAAGATATCTTCACAATTACAGGACGTGGTACTGTTGCTACAGGACGTGTTGAACGTGGTGTTGTTAAAGTAAACGAAGAAGTTGAAATTGTTGGTATACAAGAAGAAATACGTAAAGTAGTT
>CAZXSM010000065.1:0-10101 GCA_964643255.1 uncultured Lachnospiraceae bacterium | reverse complement strand
GCTGGTGACAACGTTGGTGCATTACTTCGTGGTGTTCAAAGAGATGAAATCGAAAGAGGTCAAGTACTTTGTAAACCAGGTAGTATAAAACCATATAAAAAGTTTACAGCTCAAGTATACGTTCTAACTAAAGAAGAAGGTGGACGTCATACTCCTTTCTTCGATAACTATAGACCACAATTTTATTTCAGAACTACTGACGTTACAGGAATTATAAAATTACCAGAAGGTACAGAAATGTGTATGCCTGGTGACAACGTAGAAATGACAATTGAACTAATTCACCCAATCGCTATGGAACAAGGTTTAAGCTTTGCTATCCGTGAAGGTGGAAAAACAGTTGGTTCAGGTAGAGTTGTATCTATAATTGAATAATTAATACTGAAGAGTGTTTTCAGTATAATTGTTCACGAACTTAATAAATATTACTGCCCTATTGTATATACAGTAGGGCAGTTTTTCTATATATATATAAGTGTGATAATTGAAAACTCTACATATAATGTACAAAAAATGTAAAACTTTCATTTTGCCCTTTAAAAATTATGAGAATAAGTATATAATAAAGTAGTGTATGTTTAAATATTTGTAAAATGGTAAAAATTTGAATATCAGTAATAAGAATTAAACAAAAACTAAACCTTAAATATAGATAATAAATATATAATGTTTTGAAACAGGGAAGGAGAAATTATGTTTGGTATTGGATCAAATATTGGTATTGATTTAGGTACAGCAAGCGTTTTAGTATATATAAAAGGAAAAGGAGTGGTTTTAAGAGAACCCTCTGTTGTTGCATTTGATAGAGATACTAGTCAAATAAAAGCTATAGGTGAAGAGGCCCGATTAATGCTTGGAAGAACACCAGGTAATATTGTTGCAGTAAGACCACTAAAACAAGGTGTAATATCAGATTATACTGTAACAGAAAAAATGTTAAAGTATTTTATACAAAAAGCAGCTGGGAAGCAACGTTTTAGAAAACCAAGAATTAGTGTATGTGTACCTAGTGGAGTAACAGAAGTAGAAAGAAAGGCAGTAGAAGACGCAACTTATGAAGCAGGAGCAAGAGAAGTTGCTATAATTGAAGAACCAATTGCTGCAGCAATTGGAGCTGGAATTGATATATCTAGACCATGTGGTAATATGATAGTAGACGTTGGTGGAGGAACTACAGATGTTGCAGTAATTTCATTAGGTGGCACAGTAGTAAGCACATCAATTAAAATAGCAGGTGATGATTTCGATGAGGCTATTATTAGATATATGCGTAAAAAGCATAATTTACTTATTGGAGAAAGAACTGCAGAAGAAATCAAAATTAAAATAGGTTCTGCGTATCCTCGTCCAGAAGTTGGTACCTTAGACGTTAGAGGAAGAAACTTAGTTACTGGCCTACCAAAGACAGTTACAGTATCATCAAATGAGACTGAAGATGCACTTAGAGATACTACTTCTCAAATTATTGAAGCAGTCCATAGTGTATTAGAAAAAACACCTCCTGAATTAGCCGCGGATATTGCAGATAGAGGTATTGTATTAACTGGTGGAGGATGTTTATTGTACGGTTTAGAGCAATTAATAGAAGAAAAGACTGGTATAACTACTATGACAGCTGAAGACCCAACAACTTGTGTTGCTGTTGGAACAGGTAAGTTTGTAGAGTTTTTGAGTGATTCAAAGTAAAAAATAAACGAAATTAATTTTTGATATTTATTTGTGTTATGGTATAGGTAAAGGAGTTATTATGGTTAGAGGACTTTATACTGCATGGACAGGAATGACAACTGAACAAAAAAGATTGGATATTATTTCTAATAACTTAGCTAATGCATCTACAGTAGGGTATAAGAAGCAATCTGTTACTAATCAATCTTTTGATGATGTGTTAACAATTAAGATTAAAGACCAATCAAGTGGGACACCTACTAATTATATTGGTGATATGAGCCTAGGAGTAAAAATTGGAGAGGAGTATTCCCATCATGATCAAGGTCCTTTTAGAGAAACTGGGCAAGCTCTTGATTTTGCAATAGAGGGAAATGGTTTCTTTGCATTAGAGGATGAGGAGACGGACCAAACATATTACACAAGGTCAGGTGGATTTACTAGAAATGTAGATGGTAATATAGTCAACTCAGAGGGTAAATTCGTGCTAGGCCAAAATGGAAGAATTACAATACCTAATTCAACAAGTGATATTGGTGTTTCTACTCAGGGAATTGTGTACGCAGATGGACAAGTTATAGACCAGGTATTAATTCAAGATTTTGAAAACTATGAATCCTTAGACAAAGTAGGAGATACAATGTACCTTCCTACAGAAACTAGTGTAGCTACTGATAGTAACTACTTTATACATCAAGGCTTTGTAGAGCAATCTAACGTAAACGTAGTATCTGAAATGGTGGATCTAATAACAATAACAAGAGCTTATGAAGCAAATCAAAAGGTTATACAATCAATAGATGGAACACTTGAACTTGCAGCAAATTCTGTAGGAAAGGTTTAAAACAAACAATTTAAATTGATGATTAACAAGAATTAATTGTATATTAAGAAAGGAACATATTTTATGATGCAATCATTATGGACAGCAGCATCTGGAATGACAAGTCAACAAAGAAACTTAGATGTTATATCTAATAATATTTCTAATATTAATACAACTGGATATAAAAGAGAAACTCCTCAGTTTAAAACTCTTCTTTATCAAACTGTTCAAGATACATCTACAGATAGCCAAGGTGCACCTAAGCCCTTAGGTGTTCAAGTAGGTTTAGGAGTAAGAAATAGTTCAATACGTACTGAATATAGTCAAGGTATCTTAGATGAAACAGGTAATAAGTTTGATTTGGCTCTTGAAGGAAAAGGCTTTTTTATGATTGGACTTCCTAATGGAGAAATAGCTTATACTCGCAGTGGTGCATTTGGAGTTTCAATGGGATATAATGGTAGTTCATTAGTTGATTCTGAAGGCAATCCAGTTTTAGATATTAATGGAGAACCTATTATTTTCGATATAAATATGGATATTACTAATCTTTCTATAAATGATACTGGGAATATTATCCATGATGATGGTCAAGGTAATTATCAACAGATGTTTCAAATAGGACTAGCTCAGTTTAATAATCCAGCTGGATTATCTAAAATATCAAATAGTTTGCTGATAGAAACTGAGAGCTCAGGTGCTCCTAGAATAGAGGCATATGATGGTAATATAGAAAATACTAAGGTGGTTAGTGGTTACTTAGAAGGATCTAATGTAGATGTTGCTGGAGAAATGGTAGATTTAATAGTAGCACAAAGAGCATATGAAATGAACTCTAAAGCAATTCAAGCATCAGATGAAATGTTGCAAATTGCCAATAATTTAAGAAGATAATTGACACATGCATTAGTATTATAGGAGGGTTTTATGAAGATTAATAATCAAGTAGATATAAGTGCATTAATGGCTTACAGTAAAAACTCTACAATTATAGATAAGATTAAAAATACTAATAATAGTAAAATAAGCTCATCAGTTAATAATCCAAATAATGAAGAAATTGACCAAGAACTATTAGATGCATGTAAGTCTTTTGAAACATATTTAGTGGAACAGGTTCTAAAAGGAATGCGAGACACTATTCCGAAAGACGATAAAAAATCTGATTATGACTATTTTGACGATATATTATATAAAGAGTATGCGACAGCTATAACGGAACAAGGAGAGCTTGGCTTGTACAAAGATTTATATAATTCTATGAAAAGGAATTATGGTAAAAACTCTTAAATATATTGTATTGCAAAGGTAGGTAAGAAATTTGTCTGAAGTTTTAGAAGGCTATGTTGAAAAAATAATATTTCAAAATAATGATAATGGATACACAGTGCTGAGTTTAGTAAGTGATGAGGTTGAAATGACTTGTGTGGGAACTCTTCCTGGAATCAATGAGGGAGAGTACTTAACGGCGAATGGAAATTATACAACTCATCAGGATTATGGAGAACAATTCATAATTGATAATTATGAAATAAAAGCCCCAGAAGATATAGATGCTGTTGAAAAATACTTGAGTTCAGGTGCAATCAAGGGTATAGGAGAGATCCTAGCAAAAAGAATTGTTAAAAAATTTAAAAATAACACACTATCTATAATGGAAAATGAACCTGAAAGATTAGCTGAAATAAAAGGTATTAGTGAAAGAATGGCTAGAGATATAGGCAAACAGTTTTACGAAAAGAGGAAACTGCGTGAAGCTGTTATTTTTCTGTCTAAGTATAGTATTTCTAACACATATGCAGTAAGAATATTTAATATTTATGGTGAAGAAAGATATAAGGATATAGTCAAAAATAATCCATATCAAATTGCAGAAGACGTAACCGGAATAGGTTTCAAAACTGCAGATGAAATAGCTGCCAAAGTAGGGATATTACCTAACTCTGATTATAGAATTCAAGCAGGTATAATTTATGTATTGCAGCGTGCAAGTACAGAAGGCCATGTATATTTGCCTAAAGATATCTTACTGAGAAAAACAGCAGCTATATTAAATATAGATATGGATAATATTACATATAATCTTAACAAGCTTGTTGTTCTAAAAAAAGTTATAATTCATACAAAAAAAGAAGAAGAACAGGTATATATTGCTATGTATTATTACATAGAACAAAACATTGCCCAAATGTTGGCTAGGCTCAATATTAAATATTCAGTATCTAAAGAAAAGGTAGAAGAAAGAATTTCTGATATTGAAGAAAATATAGACATAGATTATGATGATTTACAAAAACAAGCTGTAATAGAAGCAGCTCAAAACGGATTACTAGTTCTAACAGGTGGTCCTGGTACTGGAAAGACTACGACTATTAATGCAATTATACATTTCTTTGAAAGTGAAGACATGGAAGTACTTCTTGCAGCTCCCACAGGTAGGGCAGCCAAAAGAATGGAAGAAACGACAGGTCATGAAGCACAGACAATACATCGTTTATTAGAAATAAATCGAATATCTGGAGAGCTAGCTGATGAAAAGGTAATATTTGATAGAAATGAGCATAATCCTTTAGAATGTGATGTTATAATTATAGATGAAATGTCAATGGTTGATATTAATATACTTAACTCATTGTTAAAAGCTATTGCAATTGGAACTAGGTTAGTCTTAGTGGGTGATATTAATCAATTGCCATCTGTTGGTCCAGGAAATGTATTAAAGGATATTATAAATTCTAACCGGTTTCCTGTACTAAAACTTAATAAAATCTACAGGCAATCTTATAAAAGTGATATAATAAAAAATGCCCATAAGATAAATGCAGGGGAAAAAATAAAGATGGATAACAAAAGTAAAGACTTCTTTATGCTTCGAAGAAACAATGTTAATGTTATCCTAAATATATTAGTTTCTTTAGTGAAAGATAATATCCCTAAATATATTAAAGGAACGGCCTTTGATGTTCAAGTGCTAACGCCAATGAGAAAAGGTGAATTGGGAGTAATAAAACTAAATCAAGTCCTACAAGCTAATTTAAATCCCAAATCAAAGAATAAAAAAGAGGTAACATATCACAATCAACTTTTCCGTGAAGGTGATAAGGTTATGCAAATAAGAAACAATTATCAAATTGAGTGGGAAATACAAAGCTCATTTGGAACGATGATTGAAAAGGGCACAGGAATATTTAATGGTGATATGGGTATAATCAATGAAATAAATGAGTTCGCAGAGATTATAACAGTAGAGTTTGATGACGGAAAAACAGTAGAATATTCTTTTAGTCAACTAGATGAACTTGATCTTGCCTATGCAATAACAATCCACAAATCTCAAGGGAGTGAATATCCCGCAGTAATTTTACCACTACTGACTGGACCTTCTATATTATTTAATAGAAATTTACTCTATACAGCAGTAACTAGAGCAAGGCAATGTGTAATAATTATTGGAAGGGAACAAACTGTTCAGGTCATGATTGATAATGTTTCAGAGCAACGAAGATATACAGGATTATCTGATCGAATACAAGAAATATATAAATATGATGAGCCAGAACAATTTACTTTATAAAATTGCAAACTATATGCACAAATAAGGAGGAAGATATGAGCAAAACTACACTTGTAATTATGGCAGCGGGTATGGGTAGTAGGTATGGAGGAGTAAAACAGTTAGACCCAGTAGGTCCAAGTGGGGAAATTATAATGGATTACTCTGTTTATGATGCTATTGAAGCAGGATTTGATAAAGTAGTATTCATTATTAGAAAAGATTTGGAAGAAGATTTTAAGGAAGTAATAGGAGATAAAATTGCAAAACATATAGAGGTAGATTATTGCTTCCAGGAACTAGACGATTTACCAGGAGGATACAGTGTTCCTGAAGGAAGAAACAAACCATGGGGGACAGGACAGGCAGTTCTTGCATGTAGAGACTTGGTTAAAGAACCTTTTGCTGTAATAAATGCTGACGACTATTATGGTAAAGAAGCATTTGTTAAAATTCATGATTATTTAGTTTCTAATAGTGAGAAAGATCATAATAATGATAAATACCAGTTTTGTATGGCAGGATTTATCCTAGGAAACACATTAAGTGATAATGGAACTGTAACTAGGGGAATTTGTCAAGTTGATGAAGATGATTATTTATTAGCTGTAGAAGAAACAGGAGACCTAATACAAGTAGAAGACCGAGTAGAAGGCAAAAATCTAATGACTAAAGAAGAAGTTAGCTTAGAACTTGATAGTATTGTATCCATGAATATGTGGGGGTTTACACCAGAGTTTCTAGATGAATTAGAAGTTGGCTTTGAAAAGTTCTTATCTAAATATGGACAAGATCTTAAGTCTGAATATTTACTTCCTGATGTAGTAGGGGATCTAATAGAAGAAGGGAAAGCTGACGTTAAAGTACTAGAAACAAATGACAAATGGTTTGGAGTTACTTATAAAGAAGACAAGGAAACAGTAGTTAATTCATTTAAAGAACTAGTGGAAAAGGGTGTATATCCTAAAAAGCTGTTCTAAAATGTTAAGGAGCTTAGTTGATCAAACATATAGTAGATATTGTTTATCCAAGAAGATGCCCTATATGCGGAGATATAGCAAGTCCAAGAGGTAATCTAGCATGTCCATCTTGTCTGGACATTCTAAAGCTAGTTATAGAACCAAAATGTAAGAAATGTGGTAAGCAAGTAGAGTATGAAGAACAAGAATTTTGTTTTGATTGCCACAAGAAAGACCATCAATACTCTTATGGAATATCTCTATGGGAATATGATGCTACTATGAAACGTTCTATTTCTGACTTCAAATATAAGGGTAGAAGAGAATATGCGGATTTCTACATAGACGAATTTGTCAAACACTATGCAAGTGAAATATCAGCAATTTCCCCAGATATCCTAGTGCCTATTCCAATACATAAGTCTAAATTAGCGGTTAGAGGTTATAACCAGGCAGAAATATTATGTAAAGGAATTGGTGAAAAACTAGGAATTGAAATATTAACTGATTTATTAATTAGAGACAAAAAAACCTTACCACAAAAACAACTAAATGATAAAGAGAGATTTAAAAACTTACAAAAGGCTTTTTCCTTTAATCATAAAGCTAAAAACAAGTATGGCAAGGCAATAAATAAGATTCTACTTATTGATGATATCTATACAACAGGAAGCACAATAGAGGCATGTAGTAGAATATTATTAAATAGTGGTATAAAGGAAGTTTACTTTGCAAGTATCTGCATTGGTAAAGGATTTTAGGAGATGATCAAATGGAAGTTAAGAATTGTAATAAATGTGGAAGAATATTCAACTATTTTGTTGGTGAACAAATTTGTCCTACATGTATGAGAGCTTTAGATAAAGAGTTTGATAAAGTTAAAGATTACATTTATGAAAATCCAGGAGCAGGTATTCAAGAGGTTTCAGCAGAGTGTGATGTGTCCATTTCACAAATTAAGAAGTGGGTAAGAGAAGAAAGACTTGAATTTACCGAAGATTCATTGGTTGGAATAGAATGTGAAAGTTGTGGAGTTTCAATCAGAACAGGTCGTTTCTGTAATCAATGTAAGAATAAACTTGCTAGTGAACTTTTATCAGGAAACAAGAAAGATAATATAGAACCAGAGAAGAAAACAAGAAGAAGTAGAAATCATAAAATGCGATTTCTAGAGTGATCATAAATATAATTACTTGTGAGAGCAAAAGGGCTCAATATCTGTACTGATAATTACAGATATTGAGCCCTTTTAGTCTGTGGAATAATATAATAACATTAATTAGATTTCTCTTGGTTTAGCTGGATACCATTTCGTAAAATTGTAATTTTATCTTCCTTTTGCAAACGGCCAATAGCACGTTTAAATGCATTTTTGCTTATTTGAAATTCACTTTTAATTTCATGAGCAGGGGATTTATCGTGGTAAGGTAGAAATCCTGAAGATGTAGCTTGTAATCTTTCAAAGATCATATCTCCATCAATGTCAATTTGGAGATGAGCTTTCTTTCGAAGGCTTAAGTCTAGCTTACCATCTTCTTGTACTCTAGTAACTCTAGCTTCTATCATATCTCCAACTTTAATCGGTTCAAAAAGTTCTTTAGCTGGAATTAACCCGCTGTATATATCATCGACAGCTACAAAAGCACCAAAATTATCAATAATTTCGTAAACCCTACCGCTTATAATGCTGTCCTTTTCATAAGGTGAGTTTGTATCAAGATAATTATACAGCCTCATAGTGGCACATAGTCTATCAGTCTTATCAACATAAAGTGCTGCAAGTATTTCATCGCCATTTTGCACCTTATATGTTTGTTCTTTGAAAGGTAGTAGCAAGTCTTTGATTAATCCCCAATCTAAAAAAGCTCCTATAGATGTTACATCCTTGACTGTTAAAGGAGCAACTTGGTGTAAAGTTATTTTGGGACTTGTTGTGGTTGCAATTATTCTATCTTCAGAATCTTTATAGATAAAAACTTCAATATTTTCATCTATTTTCATATCAGGGGTAACTTCATTTTGAGGAAGCAATACTTCTTCGTTCCCATCGCTTAAATATAAGCCGTGTTCCTTTCTTCTTGTAATTGTCAAGTTTTGGAATTCTCCAAGTTTCATTAAAAATAATCCTCCTATTACTTAAACTCGAGAGTAGTGTAAGGGTTGCCATCACTATTAGCTAAAACTACAGTATAAACACCATCTACATTAGAAATCATAGGGGTGATTATATCTCCTAGTTTTGCGGCCTTCCTATAGTCTGCCCTCAATTGATTAACTTTATAGTTATTTGGTAAAAATTGTTGAGCCATTAAAACGTATTGGCCGTTGTTTACATGTTTATTAGTATCTATATTTGCCCTTACAACAGGGAAGGGCTTAAGGGTTTCTAAATTATCAGGAATTGCAATTTTCCTAGGGGCATAATCCATATCAAATTTTTTCTTTGTATCATATCTCGTACCCATATACTTATCTATTTTAGTAGGTAGTCCTGTTTTTGTATCTATATATACCCATATAGAGTTAGCATAAGCTAAAACTTCTTGTTTGGCATTTCTCATCATAAAATTACGATAACCGTAAATACCTTTAAAGTCATATGCCCAAGTAGAAATTTCAATTTCATCATTTAATACTGGATATTTATTAATAACAATTTGCCAAGAACTTAAGATCCAAGCCCGATTAGATTTAGTAAGATAATCAAGACCTATTCCTAGATCTTCTGACTGAAATATAGAACAGTCTTGGAAGTAATCTATTATGGAATTTAATTTCATGGTCTTGTTATAATTAACCTCACTATATCTTACGCGGCTTTTAAAACTATACATAAAATTCTCCTTTTCACACGAAGTCAATCTTATTTTACTTGTTATAACTTAACTCTATTGACAAAACCTAAGCTTCACAACTAACTAATGTACATTAGTTAATTAATAATCAAGATTCCTACAATGAACAAGGATATATATAATAAAATAGCAGTTAGGTTAAATTAATATTAAACTACATTATACCATTAATGTTAATAATATGATACAATTATTTATAGATGAAAGAAGATCCTTATAGGATACTCAAAGATTTAACAT
>CAZXSM010000064.1:0-11441 GCA_964643255.1 uncultured Lachnospiraceae bacterium | reverse complement strand
TTTTCTAGCATTAAAAAAAGCTATCCTCATGTAGATATAGATTGTACATGTGGATAGCTTATGTTTTCTTACTTGGTGTATTAGCCAATTCTTAAATATTTAATATCTTCAAGAAAAGTTAAATACTATTTCACTTCAAATCTGAACACATTCCAAGACGCCTTAGACAGTTTTACATTTAAAAACCCTTGGTCAAATATATTTGTATCTTTTTGGATTGGTACTACATTATTAGGATTCTTAGAGGTATTTACAGCTTTTAGGTCATGACCCTCTAATGAAACATATTCAGCACATTTTTTAACATTCATATTTCTTAAGTCACATTGTAATTCAATATCATCCTCTAGACTTCTATTTAGAACAAACAAAGTAACTTCCTTCTTTTCATGGTTTAAAACTGAAACAGCATCAAGCATTGGAACATCCGTATATTCTTTGGAATCATATTTTGGGGATTCTATATTAACTTTTATAGCTTCTCCTCTTCCATACAAGGATGCATGTAAAAATGGATAATAAATAGTTTGTGCCCAAGCACTTCCGCCTACCTCTGTCATAATAGGTGCTATTACGTTAACTAATTGAGCCAAGCATGCAATGCGTACTCTATCAGAATTGTTAATCAATGTAATTAATAAGCCCCCTACTAACAAGGCATCTTCAAAATTATAAATATCTTCTAATCTTGGCGGAGCTTTTATCCATCTTTCTATCTCTTTATCTTGCTCATTAGAGTGATACCATACATTCCACTCATCAAAGGATAAATATATTTTCTTCTTAGAGCGTTTTTTTGCTTTTATATAATCACAAATAGCAACTACGGATTTGATAAAATCATCCATTTCCATTCCTTTAGCTAGATATGAAGCCGTATCATTAGTAGGATTGCCATAATAATTATGCAAGGAAATATAATCTACCTGGTCATATGCTTCTTCTAAAACAATAGCTTCCCACTCTGCAAAGGTATCCATATCCTTATGAGAACTTCCACAAGCAACAAGTTCTATTGATGGATCAACCCACTTCATCATTTTACCTGTTTCGTTAGCAAGTCTACCGTATTCATATGCTGTTTTATGCCCCATCTGCCAAGGACCATCCATCTCATTACCAAGACACCATGTCTTAATATTATGTGGTTTTTCCACACCATGTTTACGTCTTAAATCACTCCAGTAACTACCTTTGTCATGATTACAATATTCAACTAGATTACGAGCAGCATCTGCGCCTCTAGTGCCAAGATTAACAGCCAGCATCATTTCAGAATCTACTTGATCAAGCCAAGAAGCAAATTCATTTAGTCCTATTTCATTGGTTTCTGTAGTAGACCACGCTAAGTCTAGCCTAGTCGGGCGCTCCTCCTTTGGTCCAACACTATCTTCCCAGTTAAAACCAGATACAAAGTTACCACCTGGATAACGGATAATAGGAACATTTAGACTTTTAACCATATCTATAACATCGGTACGAAAACCTTCCTTATTAGCTGAAGGATGGCCTGGTTCATATATACCATTGTAAACAGCTCTTCCTAAATGTTCAATAAATGAACCATATAATCGATTGTCTATATTAGATATATGGTTTAACCTGTCAACTGTCATATTTGCTTTTTTCATCTGTAACTCCTTCCTTTACCTATCATTTACTTATAATTTTTAGTTTTTTGTTACTATAATATTTTAATCCATTATAAACTTTTTCTGTATAATATATTAAAAAAGCTTATTATGGAATTTTGCTGTTTGTACTAAGTCAAGCACAAATTGACAAAATCAACCCCACAAATAACCCCAAAACAATAAATATAATCGGACTTTTCTTGTATTTAACCATACCTAATAAACTAACTACAAATATTGCAATTGTTTGCCAATTAATTAATGTCTCAATCCCAAGATTAATAACTACAATTGCAATAAGTGCTAATGATCCTGTGGCTACACCTTTTAATATATGGGAAATAGACTCAATTCCTTTTATCTTATTAAACATAGAACCAAGTAAAAGTGTTAATATAAATGAGGGCATGAAAATTCCTGCTGTCGCTACTAAGCCTCCAACTACACCCTGTAACTGATATCCTATAAAGGTAGCTGTAGTTAAGACTGGACCCGGTGTAAACTCCCCAACTGCCACTGCATCAATTACTTGTGAATTTGTTAAAACTCCCAGTTTTTGAACAAATTCAGTTTGTATAAAAGATATTAGAACATAACCACTACCAAATAATAAGGATCCTATTTTAAAGAAAGTTAAAAACAAAATGGTTAAGCTAATAGGTTCTACCATAAACATTTTATTTTTAGACTTTAACATCTTTTCAATTCCAAGATACAATACACCTGCAGCTAGTAAAACAATTATTTCTTCCAAGCCTATAATTGATAATATTATTGCAAATATAAATATAATTATCCTTTTAATTAGTATCTAATACACTTCTCGAGTCCTCTATTCTACTACAACTCCCTTTTTCAATATAATGTTTGCATACAAGGCCGTTTCACTTGTTGTTACAACGCCATAAGCTTGCTTTGCTCTTTCATAAAACTCAAACTTATTAATAGCTTGTACAGCTTTTGAATCATTCCCATGCTTATCAATGATTTTTTTATATTCATCCCAAATCACAGGCACTACTGGATCGTTAGGAAGAATATCCATTAAAATCACAGGATTATCTACGTATGCATCAAGGGGCATAAACTTTAAAATAGCATCTAACAACTCTGGGATGCCATGACCATCACATCTTACTACTTTATTTGGATGTCCAAATTTGGGATAATTACCATCTGCTATAACAAGTTCATCTCCATGACCCATCTCCATTAACATCTTTAAAAGGTCAGGTGCTAAAATACTCGGTATTCCTTTTAGCATATTTATTTCTCCTTTATATTCGTATTAATATTTTCTGGGTTAAACGTTTTACCCTTATCTATAACTTTACTGTTTTTTGTTGTGTTTGTAAAGATATATTAGCAAACTTTTATTTCTTATAGTAACTTTAATAGTTTTGTTTTTATTGAAATCATGCTATTATTATATTTGATTAAAGTTCAAATCACATAGAAAGGCCCAACATAATGCATCATGAAACTGTAACTTGTTATCTTTTAATAATTAATATTATTACATTCATTTTATATGGCATTGATAAGTTTAATGCTGTTCGTGGTATATGGAGAATACGAGAAATTGTTTTGTTGACCTTTTCTTTCATGGGTGGATCACTTGGAGGATTTCTAGCCATGAAAATATTTCGCCACAAAACAAAGAATAGAAAGTTTTCTTTTGGTATTCCGATTATGTTATTGATTCATCTTGTTATATTAATATCTTGGATATAAGCTCATATATTTATTTTAGAATTATTAACATAAAAAAGGCTCTTATGCAATTAATAGGTTATATTGATTTCTCATTATATCTAAAGTTTAGCAAAGGGCCTTATTTCACAATATAAATCTTTGTTTAATTATTAACTTAAATAATTGGTTCTATATAAAAACTCGTCAAATGATTTATAATCTAATCCTTTAAATCCTCTTCCCTTAATCTATATATTATAAACTTTTCTTTTGAGACCTTTCTTCCTGGAACTTTTATTTTGTTTATAATTGTAAATGGGGTGCTGGTTTTAAGGAACTTTTTATATTCATCAATTGGATAGTATAGAATTAAATCTATAGTCCTTTTATCTTTCTCTACAGAACGCAAAATGTTTTTAACAACTTTTTTAAATATCTTTACCGAAAAGGGATTAAAAAAGAAAAAGCAATTATCTTTTTTGCCAATCTTATAATTCTCGGCAAGGCCATATTGGAATTTTATAGGAGCCTTAATATGTTTTGCTTTTACTCTGTACCTTTTCTTATTATTAAGAGCCTCGTCAAAGGTTTTGTCATTTGCCTCTATTCCTTTAACTGGTATATGAAAATGATTATGTAAATAAAAAACTACTCTGCCACGTCCAGATCCAAAGTCTACAAGCTTATCATTTTTATTTAACCTATAATTTTTCTTAAGTGCTTTTAAGGCTTTATATGGTGTTGCTTCATATCTATTAAATTGAGTCTGGTCGTTTTTCCATTCTCTTAATCCTGCTGTTCTAATACCTAATCGTTTATCTTCTCTTCTTTCTCCCACAGTATTCTCCTTTATATTTATAATCCGTCTCTTAACATCTCCAAAGCCTTTTCCCTAGAAACTGGCTTACTGAATAAATATCCCTGCATAATGTCACAGCCATTATCCACCAAATAGTCTTTTTGTTCTTGAAGCTCAACCCCTTCAGCCACGGTCTCTAAACCAATCTTATGAGCAAGTGAAATTATATCACCGGTTATTAATTTTTCCGGTTTAGATATAGTTATCCTATCTATAAAGGTTTTATCAACTTTTAACCTATGTACATTCAACCTTTTTAATCTTTCTAGAGATGAATACCCTGTGCCAAAATCATCTATGGCTACAGAGATACCCATATTAATTAATTTTGAAAGATTTGTATTCACTATATCAAAGTTGTCGAGAAATTCTGATTCAGTTATTTCTATTTCTAGATTGTTTGTATTAATATTTGTTTCTTTAAGGATTTTAATAATATTGTCATAAAAATCATCTCGCAACACTTGAATTGTAGATACATTTACTGCCACAGTTAAATTAGAGAACCCTTCTTGGCTTAACTCACTTAGAAATCCACATGCTTTTCTAAATAAAATTAGCCCCAATTCAATAATCAGATTACTTTCTTCAGCAATAGCTATAAATTCAAGGGGTGATACTTGTCCATACTTATCCGTTTTCATTCTAGCTAATCCTTCGAGTCCTGATATTTTGTTAGCTCTCAAGTCTAATTGTGGTTGATAATCCAAGTAAATGTTAGTGTTTTCTTCTTTTATAAATCTTTTGATTTCGTTTTCAATATAATTTTTTCTTGTAATATCTTGTTCCAGTATATTGTCAAAAAATTCATATTCTCTATTATTTGCATTACTAGTATTGGCAGCTATCTGTGCATTTTTAATAATGTTAAGTACGCCTTCACTACAATCACCAATGTCATTGATTCCAATTTTTGCAGTAACATGATTAGTGATATTGCTATCTTTTATATATGACTTAAAATATGAAGTAATTTTATTTGAAATATCTATTAAGTATTCTTTGTCTCTATAATGTTCGACATAAATTAGAAACTGACTTTCTGCTATCCTAAATAACTTTTCATTATCAGTTAATAAATTGCAAAGTTGACTGGCTATTTCTTTGAGTATATTTTCAGCTTGGTCATATCCATGTGTTAATAAAATCAAATTAACATTAACTATATCAATTAATATAATTGCCTTATTTTTCAAAATCTCTTGTCCAGACTTGTCACATATTCTATCTTTGGAAAATTCCATAAGATAATCCAAGTTAGGTAATCCAGTTAATTGATCATAATATGCTAAATCTATAAGTTTCTTGTTTTTTTGCCTTATTTTATCTATTCCTCTAGCTACCAGTAAGAAAATTATAATTAATATTGACATGCCTGCAATATAAATCCATCTCAGAACTTCAAGCACATCACTTATTATATAAGATATAGCTAATGTGCCTACCCTACCATTATCATCAAAGACAGGAGTAAGAACTTCATAAATATCTTCTCCGCAACATTCTGTCCTACTATAATATTGTTCGCTTTGACTTATAGCATATATTTTAGGACCATCAAGTTTAAATTTATAATTTTCATATTGGCTTTCTTGTACTACTATATTTAATGAATTATCAATGTATTGAGCTCCCATAACTTGACTAAATTCATTTAATTCAACTAAAGTCTGTTGCACTTGGAAGTGTTTAATTAAATTGTAATATTCTTCTGCTGCAATTCCTATTTGAATTAAATCACCGTCTTTATCCTTATAATATACATACTTAGTTTGTATGTCAGATTCTAAGTCTTTCCTTATATCTTCCACAAAGGTCTCTTCTGGTTTACTCTTTTTAAAAAAATCATAAGCAGGATGATCTGGCTCCATTTGCCATCCTATTAATCGAGACATATTAGAGCTATATATTTCTCCATCTTGATTAAAAATATTAATTTCTCTTATTTCGTATTTATTAGCAATATCAATAAGTAAGTCCGTAGTCGGTTCTTGACTATAATTATTAACTAATTCTACAGTAAGTTCAAATCTTTTATCAATCAAATCATCAATAACATCTAGTGCAACTTTAGAAATTGATAATTCGTTGGCATATTTATCCGCAATATCTATTGAACTTTTTTTGATATCATCGTAAAACAAATAGTCAATTATATTCATAGAAAAAAAAGCAACTACAATAAACAGTATTATGATTACAAGGATAGCTCTTATAAATGATTTATTTATTGAGTCAACAATTGTATAATTTTTTTTACCCATATATGTTCCTCCAAGCTTTATATCGTCTTATCTTATGTTTTACTATACACCTAACTAAAGAGAGTACTGGTTTATTATCTTTCTTACTAATAGCTCATTTTTATTTGTTGTATAATTATGGGTTTTATTATTTCTATAGACTTCCTTATTATCATTATACCAGATTCAATAAGCGGTTTAAACTATTTAAAAAATTACACAGAGTCTATTCTTTGTAATTGCTTTTTATACCCTTATATATAATTTTAGCCAGCATCATTTAGATGCTGGCTAAAATATTCTTTCTGAAAATATAATATTATCTAGACCTGATTAGAAGTTAATACTCTATTCAATATAACGAATTTTAGACATATCAGGAGAATGAGGACTATTTGCTACCTTTCCATAACCTACTAAAACAGCTATGCCAAACTCCCATCCTTTACTAAAACCTGTCTTATCCTTAAGTTCATCACCCTTTGGTCCATTAAATGGAATAGTGGCCATACCACATATAACACTATCAAGTCCTAATGATGTAGCTGCTAAAGAAATATTTTGGCTAACTATACCTACATCTAGGTCTCTTTCTGGCTGTTTAAGTATTAGAAACATACATGGCGCATTATAAAAGAGTTTACCCCCTCGTTCCATGATTCTTTCATATGCTGTTTTATCTTCTGACTTAGCAAGAATATCCATTCCTTCAGCATCCATTTCATCTATCAAAGATTTATTGGTTATTACATTAACCTGCCATGGTTGTCTATTCATAGCACTAGGCGACTGTACAGCTGCAAGAGAAATAGCCTCTAGCTTTTCCTTTTCAGGTAATCGTCCGTCATAATCACGGCATGAATAACGTTTTTTTATGGTTTGAAGTGTTTCGTTCATTAATATTCTTCCTTCCTATTCTGTTTGTAGTTTTCTATAGCTTAATTATAACTTTAAAAGTTAATTCTGTTAGGCTTAGAAAGAGTACTCCTTCTGCGCCATATCAGTACTTTAGCTCAGTGGTGGAAGGTTCATGGTTTTATATAGGCATAACCTTCACTCTGTTTTTCAACAAGTTCCAGTACTCCAGCTGGGACAATATTTACAAAATTCATAATATTATCCTTTTCTATATTATTAGCAATTAATGCATTATTACACGCAACAAACTTTACATCTTTTGACTTTAATTTTTTCATTGTTTTAATATCAGAATCCAACTTTTTACTAAGGTCATAATACTTAACTGCCTCTGCATTAGCCAAAACCTCAATTTCATAACTTTCGTCATCATCAATTGCATTTATTAAATTATTAACATTTGCCAGGGTAAGTTTCCATTTATTATTTTCATCAATATGAAATATTGCTTTATATTTAGCCATTTTTGCCTCCTTTTTAATAAGTTTATCTACAACTTCATACTAATAATAGCACATAAACAATCTCTATTATTATTAATTTATATACTTGATTACCTTATACTTAATTTTAAAGATAATTTATCAATGTAATATCTATATAAAAACAAAAACTATTTTCTTCTTCTAGCATAAAATATATAAAGCAACAAATATAATGTGGAGATGAAATAATGAATAGTTGGCTACCAAGTTTGATAACAAATACCCCTGAAGAAGGCTACCATTTAGCAATTACTTTAGCACGGAAGGCTGTGGGTATAACTCAACCAGATGAAAATATTAGAAAATTATTACGCCCAACTTATGCAAATAATGCAAATAGTTTAATTTTTGTTTCTCAAGTTGTGGCTATTAACTTCCAAACAATTGCAGCTGCTAATAACTATTGGAAAGATTATTACTATTAAAAAATCCTAGTAAGAAACTTCTTGTTAAATCCTTTATAATGAAAATATTGATTAATTATATATAATTAATAAGCCCATCTTGTATTAATAACAGATGGGTTTTATCTGGCTATTCTTACTGTTGTATATATTTATTACTGCTTAAAAGCCTCTATATTATATTTTTTAATTAAAATACTGCCAAAGGTCCATAGTGGCAATCAATAATATCTATTTTTGTATCAAAAATATCTGTCATAATTTCTGTTTGCATAATCTCTTCTACAGTACCAAAAGCTACAATTTGTCCATCCTTCATGGCACAAATTCTATCAGAATATTTTGAGGCAAAGTTAATATCATGCATAACTGTTAGAATTGTTTTTCCAAACTCATCAGCAACATCACGCAAATGTTCCATCATTTGAACAGAACGGGCAACATCGAGATTATTAAGAGGTTCGTCTAATAAAACATAATCTGTTTCTTGGCATAAAACCATAGCTACATAAGCCCTCTGTCTTTGACCTCCTGAGAGCTCATCTAAATATCTGTTTTCCAAATCAGTCAATCCTAAAAAATCAATATACTTAGAAATAATCGCTTCATCTTCATTAGTTAATCTTCCTTTTGAATAGGGAAAACGCCCAAAGCCGGCCAATTGCCTTACCGTAAGCCTTGTAACAAAGTGGTTTTCCTGACGTAGAATTGCAAGTACTTTTGCTAAATCTTCTGAGTTGGACTTTGTAACATCCATATTTGCCACCTTAATTTGCCCTTCATCCATACTCAAAAGTCTTCCTATCATTAATAATGTAGTAGATTTCTCTGCACCATTAGGCCCAATTAATGAAGTAATGCCTGCTTTTGGAATTGTTATATTTAAAGGCCCTATTTGTACCTGGTTATTGTCACTATAATACGTCTTTTTTGCATTTTTTATTTCTATCATAATCTTCCCTTTCTTAATAGCACAATTAAAAATGTTATTCCACCAAACATTTCAATGATAACTGAAACTACGCCTTGGGCGTCGAATATATGGTACATAATAAAATATGAACCTGTTATTATCAAAAATCCTATAGCCAGGGCCATTGGAAATATATATCTATGATCATAAGTTGGTGCCGCTTGATAAGCCAAAGTTGCTACCAAAAATCCATAGAAAGTAAGTGGTCCAATTAAGGCTGTTGAAATTGACATCAAGATGGCAACTAGTATAAGAATATAAATTGCACCTTTTTGATGGTTAACACCTAAAGAATTACAAATATCCTTACCTAGGGACAATACATTTAATCTCTTGGAATATATAAGAAGAAGCACTGCTGTAATTATTACAAGTGGAATTGCAATAATAAAAGATTCAGAATCAGCATTGTTAACAGATCCAAACATCCTTGCTTGTAAGATATCAAACTCAGAGGGGGCTAAAAGCCTTCTCATAAATGTAGATAAAGACCTTAAACCAGTTCCAAGCACTATTCCTATTAAAAGCATAAACTATTTGTTCTTTCGAAATAGCACTTGTATTTTGTAGAGCAGGTGAATTATCTAAAATATCCTGAGCAGGTACTGCATCAGATGTTGATGATACTGAAGCATCTCGATCAAGTACCAAAATCCAATCTGAAACCACTAGACCCATCACTGTATCCTGCCCATTATATGCAGATTTAGCTTCTTCAATAGCTTTATCAAAATCTGCTGTCAATTGTTCTGCTTCTTCATTTTTATCAAATATTTGTCCTAAAGTATGAGTTGAGCTCTTTAATCCACTTATCAGGTTTTCTCCAGGTGTATTAGTTTCTTCAGAAACGTCAAAGTTTAAGTCAATAACAGCTGCATTTGGAACTAAAGCTTTTATATCATCATAATAGCTTGCAAATCTTTGTCCGATAATTACAAGTTCAGGATCAACTGCTGCGATAATTTCAAGATTTGGTTCACGATGATTTCCAATATCTTGAACTGATTCATCACTTACATATGATAAATATGTTGGCATTATAGGTTTTGGAACGGCAGCTAATTCAATTCCCCAATCCGATAAGGTTTCAAAAGTTCTATTATCAAGAGATACAACATTCTTTGGATTTATTGGAACAACTACACTTCCATGAGCATCAGTTATTTTAATCGTTCCGGTTTCCTCCAAATTTTCTTGTTCAGTTGTCTCATCATTATGATCAATAACTTCTTTAACCTCTTCATCTTCTTTAGCATCACTAACTACATTTGAACAAGCAGTGAGCCCTAATGCAAGGATTGCTATTAATAAACTAAATTTTATATATTTTATACTTTTCATAAATTTTTCTCCTCTTTAAGTCAAGTACCAATTTATCAGTACTTTGAATATTCTTATTTTGAGTAAATGTTGAATTAACAAAATATACCTTTTTGATATTGGTTCTCATATTCATCAACAGGTTCAATTATATCTAAATATAAATAATTGTCAACTGATATTAGAATAATTATATTTTTTGGCATTAAAATAAGGCATACTAATAAAAGATCTAAAACCTAATTTATTAGTATGCCTAAAAATATTATATGATAAATTCTTATTTATTTTTATAAACTTATCTCTTTATTAACAATACCGATAAGTCATTAACATTAGTACCCGTTGGTCCAGTTATTATTAGACCATCACACTCTTTTAAACCATTATATGAATTATTTTCTTCAAGCACTTTAGATATATCTATATCTTTTTCTTCAAGAATTGCTTTAGTATTATTATCAACATAGCCGCCTGCTGCATCTGTAGGTCCATCTGTACCGTCAGATCCAATGGAAAACACTGCCATATTATCCAAACTAGCTATTTGTTCTGCGGCACCAAGAGCTATTTCTTGATTTCTACCACCCTTGCCTGACCCCTTTAAATGGACTATAGTCTCTCCACCAGCTATAAATGCTAAAGACTCATTTGAATCATTATAATATTCCGCAATAGAGGCCATAAAACTTCCTGCTTCTCTTGCTTCACAGCTTAAACTGGCTGTTAGGGTAAAAGGTTTATACCCTAGTTCCTTACAAGTTTCTTCTGCTGCTTTACATAGCTGTGTTACACTACCTGTTACTTTTGTTGTAACATTGTTTAAAGTTTTAGGCGTTTCCTTATTTAGTAAAGATTTCGCTTTATCGGATAATTTTATATTATATTTTTTAGCTATTGCAATTGCTTG
>CAZXSM010000063.1:2302-11567 GCA_964643255.1 uncultured Lachnospiraceae bacterium | reverse complement strand
TTTTACTGCAGTTGGGTTTCGATGCTTAAGAAATATTAAGCGTCAGACAAACGATTTGTATCTTGTACATTGTGGATACCAACAGTGTAAACCAAACTATACTTATAACCATAAAATCCCAAATGAATATCACCTGCACTTTGTTTTAAGTGGTACAGGGACACTTTCTGTTAACAATATTACATACTCTATTAATAAAGATGATATTTTCTTGATACCTAAGGACTATCCAATAGATTATAGCGCGGATTCACAAAATCCATGGGAATATATGTGGGTTACCTTTGATGGAGAACAAGCTGCAGTATATCTAGAGTACGCTGGTTTTTCCGAAAGCCAACATGTCATTTCTTCCGCAATTCCTACTGCATATTACTATCCGTCTATAAAAGAAATATTGGATTTAAATAAACTTACTTATGCAAATGAAATAAAAAGAGTTGGCTTATTATATGAAATACTCTCTACCTTAATTGAAGCTCAAAACTCTACAAAAATTAGTAATAGTTACGACTATTCTAATAAAACTTATATAGAGCATGCTCTAGAATTTATATCAGCCAACTATAATAAAATTACAGTAAGTGACGTGGCTAATTATATAGGAATAAATCGCTGTTATTTATCAACAATTTTTAAAGAAGAGTTAAATCTTTCTCCTCAAGAATATTTGATTAATTTTAGATTAAATAAAGCAGACGAAATGCTAATACAAACTAATCTTTCTGTTAAAGAAATTGCAAATAAGATTGGTTATGAAAACTCAAGTAGTTTTTCTAAAATATTCAAAAAAACATACGGGGAAAGTCCAACCGTTTATAGACTTAAACATAGTTCATAAAACAAGCAAGATACAATCAATAAAACAAACAGGATGTAGAAATATATCCTGTTTGTTTTATTGTAATTATCATTATATAATATTATAACTAACAAGGATATATTTAATATTTGTGTTATTATTAATATATTGCACAAACCTAATGGGAGGTATAATATGAATGATTCTAATACTCAAATAACAGACACAAAATCAAGTACTTCTCTAACTCTTTTTCACTGTGGAAAAGAGAAATGTAAGCCTTCTCATTCCTTTGGTCCAGCCATTAGACCTCACTATCTGTTTCATTTTGTATTAAATGGTTCTGGTAAGTATTATGTAGATAACAAAGTCTATAATGTAAAAAAAGGACAAGGCTTTTTAATAACCCCAGGGGTTACCACATATTATGAAGCAGATGAAGAAAATCCATGGGAATATTGTTGGATCGGTTTTGATGGTCTTGATGTAAACACCATTTTGAAGAATTGTGGTCTAGATGATAAGTCTTTAATTTTCACAGATAAAAGTAAAGGAAAATTACAGGAAAGTTTAATAAATTTAATTAATACTTATGAGCATGGTTATGGAAATGAATATACAATATTAGGACAATTATATTTATCCTTTTCCTATATGTATAATTTACCATATATCAACAAAACATTTCATAATGAAACTCATTTACAAAAGGCTCTTACTTATATACATAATAATTACACATACGATATACGAATTACTGATATTGCTAACTATGTTGGGATTAATAGAAGCTACCTTTTTAAAATATTTAAATCAAGTAAGTATATGTCGCCTTTACAATATTTAACTAATTATCGTTTAAACATGGCTAAGCAATTACTAATAGAAAGTGATCTTAGTATTACAGAAATTCTATATTCTTGTGGGTTTAAAAATCCATCTTCATTTTATAAACACTTCAAGAAGAATATGAATATAACACCATCACAATATAGAGAAAGTTTTAGATAAAAATAATTAAGACGATTATCTACCAAGAGATAATCGTCTTATAATTATATAGTATATAATTTAAAATTCTTCTAATTATTTTGCAAGTGGATATTCATTACATAAAAGTCGATATGGTTTCTCATCTTCCTCAATCTCAGGAAAACGACCAACAGGATTATAAAATCTATTATCATTGTCATCATCATTACTCATAGAAACTTCTCCTAAAAGCACTGGGCCACCTTGCTTTGGCATAATAAATTCATGATAAAGATATGGAGGAATAGTTATACTTTCCCCAGGCTTAAGTAAAACTTCTGTTCCAGAAGCAACAACCATCTCTTTACCATCCGTATGTACAACAACCTCTGTATCAAGTTTTCTGCCATCTTCTGTTCCATTGTATACCTTTATGTAACAATCATTTCCTCCTCTATTGATAATATCCTCCATCTTGTTCCAATGAAAATGCAGAGGAGCATTTTGCCCTTCATAAAGCATTATAAGCTTTTCAGCGTAAGGTTTAGGATACTTTTTCATACTTACATTTCCATTACGCAGGGTAAATAGAGCCATACCGTTTTCCATGAAATTTCCTAGCCCGTAATCAGTTATATCCCATCCTAACTGATTATCACGAATCTCATCATATTCATGTCCTATATCTTCCCAATCCTCCGGAGTCCAATTTGCAAATGGCGGTAATGAAAATTTGATTGTCTTAATAAAACTTTCCATATCTTTAATTACTTTGTTTATTTCCGAACGTTTCAATTTATCATCCCTTCTTAATTGAATTAGAATATATCTCTACCGGCTAATTTGTAATCACACATATGTAGTTTCTGAATAATATCGATATCGTAAGGACACTTTGGCATACATAGTCCACATTTCGTACAACTATCTGCCTTTACTTCTAACTTTTCATACAAGTCCAAAGCCATATCTTTATTATCAAACCAAAATTTTAAACGCTCTTTCAAAGCATAGTCCGCAGCATTAGAGATTCTACCATCAGCCATTTGTCTATCATAATAACCCTCAAGCCTGAAAATATCCATAATAGGAACACCTTCAGGACATGGTAGGCACTTACCACACTGTCTACAAACATAATCACCTAGTTCCAGGGCGTTTGCATATAAGTCCTCTATTTCCTCAGATGACATAGGAGTAAACTCTTCTGCATATGATAAATCAGACTCTAACATTTCACGATTGTTGATTCCAGTTACCACTACTGAAACAGGCTGACTGAAGGAATAACGAAAGGCCTCCCTGGCAGATTTCCATAAAAGTCCGTCTGCTATCGGCTTCATTAAAATAATTGCAGTACCCTTTTCTTGGGCTAAAGGTACTAGTTCGTTTTGTATTTCAGGAAAATTAAAGTGGTCATAATAGTTAATCGTCGGCATAACAGCATCAAAGGGATATTCTTTTAAAGCACGTATAAGAACATCTGGCTGTCCATGCATAGATATACCTATATGATGGATTTTTCCTGCTTTTTTAGCCTCTTCTGCCCCTTCTAAAGCTCCACCAGGTGCAAGTATCTGATCCAAATCATCCATTGTACCCACTCCATGCATAATGAATAAGTCTACATAATCAGTTTTAAGATTTTCCAAGCTTTGATCTAAGGATTCCAAACACTTATCCTTTGTTCTTTTTTCAGTTTTTGTGGCAAGGATATATTCATTACGTCTGCTTGATATACTTTGACCAATTTTCCGCTCTGATTCACCATTGCCATAACTGGCTGCAGTTTCTATATAATTTCCGCCTGCATCCAGGTATTCATTTAATAAATAATCAGCTTCTTTAACCGGTATTTCTAAAAGGTGAAAACCACCAAATCCTAATATTGATGTTTTTAATCCCGTACGTCCAAATGCTCTTTTCTCCATAAGCACCTTCTCTCTACAGATTATCTGCTGCTAATTTATATATTTTTTCTACATCATCACTATTCAGTTTCACAAAGTTACCTATCGTTCCTTCTTCACCAAAGTTAATTTTTTCTACCATCTTAGGAATATCTTCTGCTTTTGCTCCTAATTCTTCAAAATTAATTGGCATTCCAATGGAAGTTAAGAATTTTTCAAAACGATTAATACCTTCCAATGCTGTTACTTCTGGATTAACAAAATCCATAGGTACATGCCACACTCTTACTGCTAGTTGAGCAAAGCGGTTTATATCGTGTTTTACTACATATTTCATCCATGCTGGAAACATTACTGCTAAGCCCGCACCGTGAGCAACATCATATAGTGCTGATAATTCATGCTCCATTGTATGGCTAGACCAGTCTTGTTCTCTACCTACTCCTACTAAATTATTATGGGCAACCATTCCAGACCACATAATGTTAGCTCTTGCACCGTAGTCATTAGGGTTTGCAATTACCTTTGGACCTTCTTTAATCATAGTAAGAAGTATAGATTCGCACATTCTATCTGTTATCTCGACATCACTTGTATTTGTAAAATATCTTTCAAATACATGAGCCATAATATCTGTTATCCCACATGCTGTTTGATATGGAGGAAGAGTCATAGTAAGCTCTGGATTCATTATTGAAAATGTTGGGCGAAGAGCTTCTCCTGTAGTATCCCATTTCAACATTCCATCTGTTTTAGTTATTACAGAATCAGCGGACCCTTCACTACCAGCTGCTGGAATAGTCAATACAGTTCCAATTTTTAAAGCATTGTTTACAACTTTATCTTGAGAATAATAATCCCAAAAGTCTCCGTCATATTTTACTCCTGCTGCAATGGCTTTAGAAGAATCAATAGTACTGCCTCCACCAACTGCAAGAATAAAGTCAACTCCTTCTTTCCTACACAATTCGATACCTTCATATACTTTAGTATCTATTGGATTAGGTTGTACTCCACCTAATTCAACAAAATCAATATCTTCATTTTTAAGAGATGTTTTTACCCTGTCCATTAAGCCAGACTTTATAGCGGAACCTCCACCATAGTGAATTAGTACTTTACTTCCTCCAAATCTTTTAACATAATGACCTACTTGATTTTCCTTCTCTTTTCCAAATACAAAATATGTTGGACTGTAAAATGTAAAGTTTTGCATATGTTTCCCCTTTCTAGCTTGTTTATATTTTTTGCTTTAATAAATAAAGCTTCCAAAGTAGATAGTTTAGTCTACTTTAATTAATGCTTTAACAACATCATTCTTATTTTTGGATACATAATCAAATGCTTTAGCACTATCTTCAAATTCAAACTCATGAGTAACAATACCTGAGACATCAATTAATCCTTCAGATATTGCATTAATTGCCTTCTGATAGATATTTCTATATCGGAATACTGAAGTAATTGTTGCTTCTTTCGCCATAATCTTTGCAAAATTATAATCTATAATATCTTCTGGTGCCATACCTACAAGTACAATAGTACCACCATTTTTAACCAAATGAGCAGTTTGTTTAATGGTTACACTACTTCCTGCTGTTTCAATAACAACATCAGTACCTTTTCCATTTGTAAATTCATTCATTACTTCTACAGCATCTGCTTCACTAGCATTAATAACTCTACTAGCTCCTAATTCAGTCGCAAAATTCAATCTTTTTTGCATCATATCAACTACTGTTATATCTGTAGCACCATATGCCTTACATGCAAGCAATGTTACTAAACCAATACATCCTGCTCCTAATATAATTACCGAATCACCTAAAGATACATTACCCTGTTCTGCTGAATGTATTCCTACGGATAGGGGCTCAACTAAAGCACCTTCCTTAGTTGACATATTATCTGGTAATTTAAAGCACATATTAGCTGGAAATGCGATATAATTTACCAAACAACCATGATATGGTGGAGTTGCAAGGAATTCAACATCAGGACATAGATTATACTTTCCAGTCTTACAGAACTCACATTCCCCACAAGTAATTCCTGGTTCTAATGCCACCTTGTCACCAAGTTTTAAATCTGTAACTTCGCTTCCTAACTCAACTACTTCTCCGGCACATTCGTGTCCTAGGATAAAGTCTCCCTCTACAACAAAGTCTCCAATTGCACCTGTTTCAAGATATTGTGAATCAGATCCACATATCCCTACGTATTCTATCTTTACTAGCACTTCATTATCTTTAATTTTTGGAACTTCAATATCTCGCATTTCAATAGTATTTATACCTGTCATAAAAGCTGCTCTATTCTTCATTTTATATATTCTCCTTTTATTGTTTATTAAGTTCTTATACATAGTATAATTATTCTATATACAGTACACTCTTTTTATATTGTGGTTTTTTATTGATAGCTCTTTTGATAGTTCTTTCTAAATTCTGAAGGAGTACTACCAATTTGTTTCTTAAATACAGCAGAAAAGTAATTTGCATCGTTATATCCCGTCATATAAGCTATCTCTCCAACACTAATTGATGTTGTCTCTAATAAGATCTTAGCTTTCTCTATACGTTTTCTTACAATATAATCTTTACAACCCTCTCCTGTAATTTGTTTAAATAGTTTTGATAAATAGTTTGACGTTATAGATAATTTATCTGCTATGAAAGCCATTGTAATATCTTTATCCAAATTGCTATTAATTATCTTTTTGGCTTCACGAATAAGTTCGTGTTCTTCTTCATCGTTATTATCAAAAAGTTTACATAAGTATAATTCTGCTATTTCTCCAACTTCATCCCTATCTAACCCATTTGCAGTTGTTAAAAAAGAAGATAATTGTTGGTCAAAAACATTTCCAGTTTCATTGAAATATACATAGTAAACAGTAGTAAGTAATTCAAAATAACAACTTATAGTGTATTCTAATGATAAATTATAAGATTCAACGGCCATTTTGAAACGTTCTAATATATGGAGCATTTGGGCCTTATCATCAACACTTTCAGCAATCTCGTTCTTAAACACTTGAAATACATCTTGAAAAAGATCTAATCTGTTATTCTTAAGGTTTAATTTAATAAACTCTTCTTTTACTCCTAATTTACTTCCTATCTCATACCTTGCGCTGTTATATGAAATATACAAATTTTCAAAACCTGTTATTGGCGACCCTATAAATAGTTGTGGGTTCATTTTAAGTCTTTCATTAATGTTTTGGGCAAACATTTTAATGTTTTGATTATCTGCTTTATTATTTTCTTGACAATACAATGCAACAACTATTAGATTATCTCTATCACTAAATGTTATACCTAAGTTTTCTTTATCAATTATATCTATACACATGTTTTTTAATGTGTAAAAACGATTATGTTCAAGGTCCTTTTCTCCTATAGCAAAAAGTTTCGGTATTAGAATAATCACTCTCATTTTTTGATTTGATCTAAAATGAAATTGTTTATAAAACAAATCCAACTTTTCTTTATCTTCAATTTTACCTTCAATAAGCTCTCTCATAAAATGCTCAAGTATATATTGTTGATGTACAACCTCAGCGCGTTTTTGTGCCATCACTTCCTTTTTAGATGTTTTAATTCTATCATATTCATCTAATTGTTTCTTTATACTTTGTGTTAGTTCTTCTTCATCTATGGGTTTAAGTAAAAAATCATGAACTTGTAATTGCAAGGCTTGCCTAGCATAATCAAATCTATCATAGCCAGTTAGTACTATAATACGTAAAGGGTTTTCAGTTTTTCTAATTTGTTCAACTAACTCTAAACCACTAACTTCTGCCATACTAATGTCAGTTACCATTAGGTCTATTTGCCTTGTTTCTAAAATTTGGGTCGCTTCTTTTGCAGAGGCTGCTGTAAACACCTCATCAACAGATAAATATTCCCAATCAAGGCTTTTTCTAATTCCTTCGCGAATCATTTTTTCATCATCTACAATTAATACCCTATACATTTTTCTCTCCCTTTGGCAAATTAACTTCAGCAATTATACCTCCATTATGGTTGGAGCTATATTTTAATCCGTAATCTGGGCCAAACATTAGTTCAATTCTTTTATTAACATTATTAATTCCGAAACCAACGCTTCTATCAAACTTCGTTATAGAATTATTTAATCTTTCAATTTCTTCTTCCTTCATTCCACCACCGTTGTCAGCCACCTCTATACATACACCCTTATCCGTTTCTCTAAGAGTAATATGAATTATACCTTTTTTGTCCTCTTTAATACGAATACCATGATATATTGAATTCTCAATCAATGGCTGTATTGTAAGTTTTGGAATTTTAATATTTTTATATTTTTCGTCAATATTAATATTTAATTCAATTAAATCTTCGTATCTCATATTTTGAATGATTAAATAATTCTTTACAAGCTTAAGTTCTTCTTCGAGTGTAATAATATCATATCCATCACTCAGACTTATTCTATAATAATTGGCTAGCGCCTTCACTAAGGTTGAAATTTTATCATTTCCATCTGCTAAGGCTTGCCAATGAATACACTCTAAGGTATTATATAAAAAGTGTGGTTGAATTTGAGACTGCAATGCATTTAATTTAGCCTGGTCCAACTGAAGCTGTTCTTCCTTAACCCTATCAAATAAAATATCAATTTGGTCCATCATAGTATTAAAACCTATGGTAAGTTTTTTGATGTCAAGATCCATTTCATTTGTACTTATACGAGTATGCATTTCCCCTTTGGAAACGTCATTCATTTTATCAACTAATTTGTTTAAGGGATAATATAATCTATGTATGGTCTTCTTTGATATTATTAATGCAACCCCTAATACCAATACCATAATTATTAATAAGATGAGAATTGTATTTATCAAGTTTTGAACTAAATATCGTGGAGAAATCTCATGAACAAGGTATAAATTCCAATCTCCAACTTTCTTATAATTTACTAACTTCCCTTTGTTCCATAAACTACCTATATCTCCCGTGATTTCATCACGAAATGTAACTGTATCACCAATTCTTATTCCATTTTGTTCTGATGCAGACAAGACTACCCCTTCAACATCAGTTAAATAAAGATGAGAATCTGAAATATGATTTTGATTCCTAAGCTCATCTATTACATTATCATCTAAATTGATAATAACAACTCCATTTTCTGAATTTATAGTTGTCACTGAATATATCGGAATATATAAAGTTAAGGTGTTTCTTTCGCCTCCAAAAAAACTATTAGAAAAACTAAGTTGTATATCTACTTTCTCTTTGCCAGGAATACTCTTAGAAAAATCTTTAGGGAAATCTTTAAAATCACTCTCATGAAGATTATAATTCCCATTATATACATAAGTGTCTGCTTCCCTATTGGTTACAGCAATAAAGTTAGCATTATTTTGAATATATAGTAAATTCCGCAGAGTTTTATATACATCACCTGACATAGCTCCATCAAGCCTTGATGCAAAAGTATATTTTTGTACCTGATCATCTAATACAACTGAGGTTGCTAATGATTTATATTGATTTAAATTACTTTCATAATTATTAGACATAATTGTTAAGTTTTCTATAGCTTGTTC
>CAZXSM010000063.1:0-2202 GCA_964643255.1 uncultured Lachnospiraceae bacterium | reverse complement strand
TTTATATAATTTTAAATATATTTTTCGTAGACCTATGTTTGTTCTATATTTATCCTTTTACTGCACCTGCTGTCATTCCTTTAATCAACTTATCTTGTGCAAAAATGAAAAATATTATCATTGGTAGCACTGTCAAAGTTAATACTGCCATAATCATAGGTGTATTCATAACGTATTGTCCTTGATAATCCCAAACAGCTAAAGGTAATGTTCTGTTCTCTGCTGATTGAGTTAAAGTATTTGCAAAGCTGAATTCATTCCATATATTAACTCCATTATATATAGCCAATGTAGCAAGACCTGGTTTGGTTAATGGAAACATAATTTTAAAGAACATCTGGAATTTATTACAACCATCAATTTCTGCAGCTTCTTCTATTTCTGGTTCAATTGATGCCATAAATCCTGTAAGTATAAAAACAGAAACAGGTATTGCAAATGCCACATTAGGACCTATAAGTGCCAGTAATGAGTCATATATATTTAGATTTTGACTCATTTTAAAAACTGGTATAAGTGTAACATGTATAGGAATTGCCATACAAGCAATTATTATACCATAAACTAGGTTTCTTGATTTGAATTCAAACCTTGCTAAAGGATATGATGCACAAGCTGATATAAATAATATTAAAGCTATAGAAACCACAAGTAAAATTACACTATTTATAAAATATCCAGAAAATCCACTAGTTAATATTTCTGCATAGTTAGAAAAATCTAGTTTTTCAGGAAGGCTAAATATTCCTGACACTAGCATTTCAAATCTGTTTTTGAAAGAATTTAAAACCATATAAATAAATGGAAGTATTGATACGACTAAAGCAAGTATTGCAAATATATATGCAATAACCCAGCTTATTTTACTTTTTATATCACTTTTTGTTTCAGCCATTATTCTATACCTCCTTCTTACCTTGTAATATTCTCATTGTAATTATTGCTACTACAGAAATTAAAATAAACATTCCACCTGCTACAGTTGAACCATAACCCATGTTAAATTCGGCAAAAGATTTTTTATACATATATGTGGCCATTAATTCCGTTGAAGTACCTGGCCCTCCACCGGTCAAAACATAAATCAGGTCAAAGTATTTTAGAGAACCAACCATAGATAAGATTGCAGCATTTTTTAGAAACGGAGTTAATAGTGGAAGTGCTATCCTTAAAAAATACTGTGGCTTTGTCGCACCATCAATTATTGATGCCTCATAAACCTCTGTTGAAATATTAGTATATGCTGCTAATGAATAAACCATATACATAGGGGTAAATTGCCAAGCTATTACAAAAATCACTGTCATTAATGCTGTATCAGGATTACCTAGTAAGTCAACATTTCCTCCTCCAAACAAATTAGAGAAAAAACTAAATATTCCTCCTTGTGCAGCTAATGCATAAGTGAACAAAAATCCAATTGCAACTGATGACATTAATAATGGAACGAACCATATAACTTTATATATTGTTGTGTTTTTCTTTTTAAATTCTATAAAAGTAGCCATAAGTAAACCTATAGGTATTTGCAATATAATTGAAAAAATAACAATAACTATATTATTTCTAAATGCATACCAAAAACTCTTATCATTAATTAGTTTTTTCCAATTACCTAAGCCTATAAAATCCATATCGCTAGAAATTCCATTCCAGTCAAACATACTAATTCTAAATGTGTCAATAATAGGGTAAAAAATAAAAACAATTAATATAATAAATGCAGGTATTAAAAAGACAAATGCTGCAATATTTGTTCTTCTTTGTCTATTACTGATTGTATTTCCCTTTTTCATGATATCACCTCTTTAAATAAAAGAGGGAAGTTTATTCCTTCCCTCTTTTTTATTAACATTATTTCCCTAGTTCTTCATCCATTGCATCTTGCATTAACTTATTAGCTTCTTCAGGTGTCATAGTTAGGCCGAATAATTCTTGGCTACCATCTAAGTGTGCATTAGCTACACTTGGACTTAAGTATTGGTCATACCAAAGCTGTACGTCTGCTGCATTTGCTGCTGCCTCAGAGATTGTTAAGCTAATTGGATCTGTAATTTTATCTTCAGCTCCCTTAATCACTGGTATGATTCCGATTTCTGTATAATAATCAACCATTGTTTCAGTACTTAAATAACTTGCAAATTCAAAAGCTGCATCTAGTTTTTCACCTGTACAATTAAATGATACAAAGTTGTCACCAAG
>CAZXSM010000062.1:6930-12069 GCA_964643255.1 uncultured Lachnospiraceae bacterium | reverse complement strand
CATGAAAAGTAACACATTTATCCCATAATTCTTTAGTATTCATTCTTATTCACCTTTATCCAAGGTGCTTAAATTCTTTAATGAAATATCTATTATAGGAGCAGAATGGGTAAGTGCCCCACAGGATACATAGTCGATTCCTATTTCAGCGATTTCTTTGAGCCTGCCCTTTGTTACATTGCCAGAACATTCTGTTTCAGCCTTGTCTCCAATCATTTCAACAGCTTTTTTCATAGTTTCATTATCCATGTTATCAAGCATAATAATATCTGCCTTGGCATCTAAGGCTTCTTTAACCATGTCTAGATTTTCCACTTCAACTTCTATCTTGCAAATGAATGGTACATATTCCCTAGCCAATTCAACGGCTTTTGCCACACTTCCAGCAGCTCCTATATGATTGTCCTTTATTAAAACGCCATCAGAAAGATTGTATCTATGGTTGTAACCACCGCCAACCTTTACTGCATATTTTTCAAATGGTCTCATATTAGGAGTGGTCTTTCTAGTATCCAACAATTTGATAGGATAGTCTTTAATTTCATCAGCAAGTTCTCTTGTATAGCTTGCTATACCACACATTCTCTGCAGGTAGTTAAGTGCTGTTCTTTCACCAGAAAGTATAGCCCTAATATCTCCAGTCAACTTGCCAATAATATCACCATTACTTACAAGGTCTCCATCTTTATAGAATTTTTCAAATGTAACTTCCTTATCCAATATTTGAAATACCCTAGCAAATACATCAAGGCCAGCAAGGACTCCGTCTTCTTTACATATTAGATCCGCTTCCCCCATTTGTTTTTCTCTCATTATGGAGTTAGTAGTTATATCCTCACTTGTAATATCTTCCTTTAGGGCACTTATTATATAGTCATCAATATTAACTTTCATAGAAATGTTGTTTATCATTTAATTATCTCACTTTCTTATAATTTTACTATATGGAGTTAATTATATGCTAAATCATGGGTTTTCTCAAAGGTATATTGGTTTTTGATAGAGTCAAATTTCTTTCAGAAATGAATAATGAGAGTTTATCGTATAATGTTATTAAAATTTATATTATTTATATATCACATGCGTCTGGTACTTCAAAAGAAAGTTTGAACATTTCTTTTATTTTGATTGTAATAAATGCAAAAACAAGATATAATGTAATTAACCAATTGGTAAAGTGAACAAAAGATAAATCAGTTGTGAGGCATAATGTGGAACTAAAATATAAAAAACCGTTAGTTGAAAAATACTTTAATGATTTTACTTTAATGAGTAGAAAAAAAAGGCAAGATATAGCTAAGAATGTTAAAAAGAGATGTGATCAATTAAAAGCTGCGGAAAATCTTGGCATTTATCTTAGTACAGGATTAGGTAAACCTCATCCATTATATGAAAATCTAAAAGGATGCTATGGGATTAGCATTACAGGTAATGTTAGACTTGTTATTAGGCCAGACATAGAGAATTTAGATCCCGATTCTCTAAAAGAATGTGATTCAGTAATTATAGAGGGAGTGATGGATTATCATGGCAAAAAACACGAATGGATTATCCCGTGACTTTATTATTCATCCAGGAGAAACTTTAAAAGAAATTATTATAGAAAGAGATATGAGTCAAAAGGAATTAGCTGCAAGAACTGATGTAACAGAGGCTCATGTAAGCAAAGTGGTTAATTGTCAAAAGGCTATATCAGTCAGTTATGCTAAAAAATTAGAATATGCTTTGGACATTGATGCTAGCTTTTGGATTAATCTACAATCTAATTATGATAAAGAGCTAGCTGATTTTGAAGAGGTGAACCAAATTAGTAACGGTGAACTTGAAGTTCTTAAAAGATTAAAGAGTATTGTAAAGTACTTTAAAGAAATCGGACTATTAGAAACAGATATATATGGTTCAATGCTTGTTATACAGTTACGAAAACTTTTAAATGTTAGCAGTTTAGTTAAGATACCTGAGGTTTCTCAATCTGGTGCCTATCGTTTAGCTAATAGCACGAATGCAGACCCTTATATTCTATTTATGTGGTTGAGAATGTGTGATTTGATAGTAAAAAACCAAGAGATTGAAGGGGAACTAGATATTAATAGGCTAAAAAAGAAAGTTCCTTTGATAAAGAGTCTAATGTTTGAGTCAATAACAAATATTCAAGCCCAACTAAAAACTCATTTATCTGAATGTGGAATTAAATTTTCCATTGTTAAATATTTTACGGGTGCTCCAGTTCAGGGTGTGATAAAAAAGAATGATGACGGGACTTTGAATTTGATTATGACTATTAGGCAAAAATATGCAGATATATTTTGGTTTACGTTTTTTCATGAAATAGGACATATCATTAATGGTGATTTCGAAGATAAGTTAATTGATTATGAATTCGCAAAGGGAGAAAAAGAAGATAGAGCAAATGAATTTGCTGCTAACACTTTGATAAATCCAGTAGAATACGAAAGATATGTGAATAAAGGTGTTTTTTCCTTACATTCAATTAGACAGTTTTGCAATGCTCAGGACGTTCCCACTTATATTCTTATAGGCAGGCTACAAAAAGAAAATCATATTAAATATAATCAATACTCTAATGAAAAGATTAGATATGAGCTGTAACGGAGCTAAAACAAAGAAAAAGACATTGAGGAGTTATCCTCTTTTAAAAATAAATTATAAATATTTGATAAATATGAGAAATGAATAATTGAATAGTATAAAAAATGAGCCAATAATATTTGACTTATATTATTAGCTCATTAATTATACTATTTTTAAATTGTTATTTGTATATTTAATTTTCTTTAACAAACACGCCTTGATCAGGTACAGCAATCTCCTTAAAGTCCTTGGCTAATTTATCTAAATGATTCTTAAGTTCTTCACCTTTCATAGGCTCTCCGTGACCTGGAATTACTAGTGAAGGTTTTAAATCCCTAAGAGTTTTAACTGACTTTCCCTCTGCTAGCTTTTGTGATACATTCATTAATGTTGTCTCAATCATCTGTTCATCTATTTCTATAATCAATAAAGTCACCTGAATTTTCTAAACCAGTATCTACAAGTACCCATTCATCTTTATCTCCTACTAATACAGCATTAACAACTGTAAAGTTCATAAGTAATATATCTTCTAATACTTTTTTGCTTGAAGTATTCAATGCCGATAAAGCTTCTACTATTTTATTTCCCATAAGATTTGCCTCCAAATTGATTTGAAAAAGTTTCATTAAATAGTTTGTTCAAGTGGTATTATATTATTCTTTTGGCTAATAAATAAAATAAATTTAAAACATATTGTCCATTTGCAAATAATTTCTTACTATATAGGTGAAGGGATGTTTTGCAAAGGAGAGAGGAGAATTTAGTATATGGAAGACTCAAAAATAATTGATCTGTATTTTGCTGGTTCTGATCAAGCTATTGAGGAAACAAGCATCAAATATGGTGGATACCTAAATCAAATTGCATACAATATTCTTCGTGACTCAAGTGATACAGAAGAAATAGTAAATGATACATACCTAGGGGCTTGGAATGCTATTCCGCCTACAAGGCCTAATTCTTTAAAGCATTACTTGTCGCGAATAACTAGAAATCTTTCATTTAATCGTCTGGATTATAAATTAGCTGGCAAAAGAAGTGCAGTGCTTATAGAGCTCGATGAATGTATACCAGATAAACACAGTGAGGTAGAGATTGTACTTGAAGCAAAGGAAATAGGAATACTTCTAAATGATTTTTTATCAGTACTTGATAGGAAGAACTGTGCAATTTTTCTTGCAAGATATTATTATTCTCTTACTATAAAAGAGATAGCAAATGATTATAATCTTTCAAGAAGACAAGTAAGGTATAGATTATTAAAACTAAGGGAAAGGCTAAGAGAATATTTTGATAAGGAGGGTCTTGTATTATGATAAGTAATAAATTAAATCAAGCATTTGACTATGTTGAAGATGAATACCTTGATATAGTGGAAGAAGAAAAGGTGAGTAAAAAGTCAAGAAAATCATTACAAAAGTGGGGTGGGTTAGCAGCAAGTATAGGACTTGTTATCGTTTCTGCATTTGTAATTTCTAAACTAACAAGGCCTAGCCTACCAGAATCAAGGGAAGAAATGGCTCTAGAAGAAATATCTGAAAATAATGAAGAGGCAAATCAAGAAATCGTACAAGATATAATGCCAGAGGATTCTTACGCGGAATTATCAGATTTGCTTGTTTCTCCTGGTATTAGTACAGAATCACTTTATTACACTAGTATTTATATTGAAGACTATCAAGCAGTCTATACTAAAGAAAGTGCAGTATCTAGTGAGGAATTAGAAAAAAGTATAGGAAGCAATGTAGATGGGCTAGAAGATACGTTTTATCTTTCTGGACATAATGACTTACAATATGTTATAAAAAGAGATGAAAATAATGTGTATGAATTATGGAAGTTTGAATCTTTTGAAGGAGATGAATACCCATATAGTGATGTCCTAGAATTAATATATGGAGTATCTTCAGAGGATGATATAGTTTCAGTTATATCAATGCCGGCCAATATGGACAATACAGACGAAGGAATAAGGGCTCAAGAAGAAATAGGAAGATTAGAAATAACAAATAGAGATGATATTAGTGAGCTTTATCAGGTTATTTCCAATATGACATGCTATGGAAATGATAATTGGGATATGATTGATTACGGTGCAAGTGATACAGGTATGGTGGAAGGGATACGTAAGGGACGCTACCTTATTATTGAATTAGCAAATGGAAATATTATAGATGGTTTAAAATATACGGGAATATCAGGTATGTTTTATGAGTTTTCAGGAATAGCTTATAATAAGCTAGACGATGCAAGTAAGGAAAATGTAGAGAGAATTTTAGAAATTGATAAGTAAGATATTGAAGTTAGTTATAAAATAATAGACAAAGTAAATACAAAGTGAATAAATAGAAAAGAAATACAAAAGGTTAATAAAATAGCCTATGTATGGAGGTGTAAACCACATGATAAAAAGTAATAAGCTAAGAAAGATAATAATATTTGGAATGGGAATTGTATTAACATTAGGATTGTATGGGTGTTCCGCTCAAGAAAGTAATGGCATTAAAACAAATGAACCCACTGGCGAATCTGAAGTAGAAGAAA
>CAZXSM010000062.1:2445-6830 GCA_964643255.1 uncultured Lachnospiraceae bacterium | reverse complement strand
AGAAGAAACTGATAATAGTGACAATGAAATTCAAGACTCTGATTCAGAAAGTAACTTGCCTGACTTGCCTATAACACAATATACTATTACAAATAATTTTGAAAATGTTTCTATGGCTATAAAGGATAATACAGTTTCACCTGTAGAATTAACACTAGTCTTAGAGAATAACTCTGACGCACACTGCATTTACGGTCAATATTTTATTGTTGAAAAGAATATTGAGGGTGCTTGGTATCAAGTGCCTACTATTATAGATAACTATGGCTTTGAAGATATTGGCTATGAACTCTTACCTGATACAAGTGAGGAATGGTCTGTTAATTGGGAATGGCTATATGGAAGTTTAGACGAAGGAGATTATCGTATAGTTAAGAATATACTGGATTTTAGAGAAACTGGAGATTATGATGAATACTATCTAAGTGCAGAATTTACTATTAAAAAAGGAGAATAACAGCATAAGTATAATTATGCCCATACAGATGGATATGTCTTTATGATAAAAACAGATAGTAATGAATAATATAGTAGAATAAAATTAATATAATCCACCCTCTATAAATACTAATATACTAGTATTTATAGAGGGTTTTATAATTTCCAAGTAAAAAGCATCAACATTATAAAATTAAGAATTACTTAAGAAAGTATTATATCCAATGACATATAAAAGAAAATAGTGTAATATAACTATAGAATATATCGATAGAATATAGAAAAGAAAGGAATGATAAATATGTTGTGGATTATAATTATAGCAATAATTGTATTAATAGTTTTATGGGGGATTTCGACATACAACAAGCTAATATCTTCAAGAGAGTTTGTTAGAAATTCTATGGGAAACATCGCAGCTCAAGTTGAGTCAAGATGGGATGCAGTTAAGAGTCTTATAGATGCAGCGAAAAAGTATTCTTCTCATGAAGCAGAGACATTAACGGGAATAACATCCATGAGGGCAAAAGTAGATAGAACATCAGACCCTAAAACAATTGAGAAAGACGATAACTTATTTGAACAAGCTATGAGCCAAATTAATGTAGTTGTTGAAAATTATCCAGATTTAAAGGCAGACAGAGTATATATTCAAACAATGGATAGTATTGACAAGTACGAAAATAACGTTCGTCAAGCACGTATGGTTTATAATGACACAGTTACTAAATTTAATCGTCAAATTCAGCAATTTCCTTCCTCTATTGTTGCTGGAATATTTGGATTTGTTCAGGAAGCCTACTTCCAAAGTTCCAGTTCTAAATCAGATATGCCACAATGGTAAGAATGAAGAAACTTGGATGGATTTTCATATTTACATTTTTCTTATTTGCAGTAATTTCACCAGCAAATGTTTTAGCAGAAAATGAAATTGAATCCATTCATATAAATGCAAATATTCAAGAAGATGGTTCAGTTATTATAAGAGATCATCGTATCTTTTATGCAGAGGAAGGTACTGAACACTATATCTCTTTAGGTGATTTAGGTGATTCTGACCTGCTAGCATTTACCGTATACGATGAGAATGACAATCCCCTAAAGGATGTTGGTGAATGGGATATAGATGCCTCATTTGACGAAAAAGCAGGTAGATATGGAATAAATTACGAAGGTAATGAAATTGAGTTGTGTTTTGGATTGGGTGAATATGGCAGACGGGAATTTACCATAGAATATGAGATCTCAAACTTTATTTCTAATTTAGCCGATGACCATCAAAGGTTTTATTGGCAATTTATAAATCCATATATGAATCCCATTGAGAACATTCATATAGAGGTTGAAACTGATATTTCATATGAATTTGTTCACCCAGAAACACGATTTTGGGCCTTTGGACACGAAGGTGGAACAACAGAAATCACACTAGATTCTTTGATTATGGATAGTGGAGACGATTTTGATAGAAGCGAATATGTGGTTCTACTAGGCATATTTGAAGGGGCACCATTTGCTACAAGTCATCAAAGTAGTGAATCAAGCGAAGAATTAATCCAAATGGCTATGGATGGAGCAAGTCTAGATGGATATGATTATGATGATTATATGGAAGGCGAAATTCCTATTGAGGATGTAACAGAAGAGGGTTATTATGAGCCTAGTTATTCAGAAAGTCCATTAAGTATCTTTTTTGGAATTTTTGCGTCCTTTATGCCTTTTATTGTTCTAGGGATAATATTGCCGCTCACAGTGTCTAAGACAAGATCAAGGAGAGATAAGTTCAAACCAAGTAATACAGAAGGCTATTATAGGGAAGTTCCTTATGAAGGGCATTTTATCAACACCCAATATTTTACGGATTCGGAAGTTGCTGATTGGATTTCTGCCTTTATATTAAAGTGGGTTTCAGAAGGACGATTGGTAGATCAAGTAGAAGAAGTTGGATTTATATTCAAGAAAGACAAGCTTGCACTTAAAATCGTGGCAAATTTAGATGCACCTGAAAGTGAATTAGAAAGAAAATTATGGGATATGGTTGTCCAGGCAGCAGGAAAAGATTATATTCTTTCTGAAAAGGAATTTAATCGTTATGTTAGCCGAAATATTAGTACCTTCAACAGTTGGACAGATTCTGTTGAAAAACAATCAGAAAGAAAAATGATAAAAGAAGGTTATCTCGAAGAATCTAACGAGAAGGTTTTAAAAGTTTTCACACGAAAAGACCTTAATATTACTCAAAAAGGACAAGACTTAGGTGATAATATATTTAAATTCAAGAACTATCTTAAGGACTTCTCATTAGTTGGAGAACGGGAAGTTTCTCATGTGGTTCTATGGCAAGAATTAATGGTATGGGCAGCCTATATGGGAATTGCAGAAGAGGTCTATGAGCAGTTAAAGATCGTTAATCCACAAATTGATTATGAAATGCCTTATGACACTCGAACGATTATAATGACTCATCACTTTGCTCGTGCTATTGCCTCAACTCAAGCTAGCGCCAACACTTCATCAACCACATCAAGCTTTAGCGGTGGTGGTGGCGGAACATTCGGCGGTGGTGGTGGAGGTTCCTTCGGTGGAGGCTCAGGTGGTGGAACTAGATAGGACCTTTATTTATCTATTAAAAGGAGCAAACACTAAATGAACTACACATTATTACAATGGCTTTTAATGTTTTACACATATGCATTTTTAGGATGGATTTGGGAATGTTCTTATGTATCAGTAAAAAACAAAGAATTAGTAAACCGCGGATTTCTTTATGGCCCCATGATACCAATCTATGGTTTTGGGGCTATAATTATATTATGGCTAACACTTCCCTTTAAGGAGAATATACTCCTTATTTACATATTAGGGGCACTAGGAGCTAGTATTCTTGAATATGTAACCGGTGCTCTAATGGAAAAGATATTTAAAGTTCGTTACTGGGATTATAGTCACCATAAATACAACATAAATGGACATGTCAGTTTGTTTATATCTCTTGGATGGGGCATATTTTCCATTGTCTTGATAAAGGTCTTACACCAACCAATAGAAAATGTGATACTTAAGATACCATATCACATAGCAGAAATATTAAGCTTGATAGTGACTATTGCCTTTGTTGCAGATGTAACAATATCAACTCAATTAGCCCTAGACTTGAAGATGCTTTTGCAACAATCCATGGAAAATAACAAACTAATAGCTTCATTATCAATAAAGTTAAATGATATTAAATTAAGTTTAAATGACACTTCAGATGAATTTAATAAGCATATTACAATTCTTGAGACTGATATTAAAAAACACATAGAAAATTTTAATTTTAAAGAGAAAACACATAAGAAAGCCTCTAAAGGATTCCCATTAAAGAGGCTACAAAGACAAAACACTAGTAAACTTCATTTATTGGAAAGACTGAATAATAGGTTAGACCTTGTTATAAAAGAAATACAAGAACAAGAAAAGATTAAGTCGGATTCACCTAGCACAGAAAAGATAAAAATATCGGAAAAAATAAAAGAGTTAAATGATATTAAGAGCAATATAAGAAAGTTGGAATTGAATATTTCTGCTTTAAATGATAAAGTATATAAAAGAGTAAAGGGTTTAATTCGCAGAAATCCTACTTCGGTTTCTAGAGATTTTGAAAACACTTTACAGGAAATTAAATCATTTATTAAATCAAAAAACAACAAAAAGCAAAAGTGAAATAAAGTAAAAATATTAAATAATGCAGTAGAGCTACTTAAATCCTGTTGATCAGGAAAGTCGAGTGGCTCTTCTTGTTTCATATTGCTTGATATGACGAAACTTAAAGAAAAGAGAGGGTTAATATTTTGAAATTACGTCCAGAAAATTTGTATACGAATAAGAAAATTAATTATGGTAAGATAATAGTCTTTTTGACAGCACTAGCTTATTTTTTCTCTGGTCCCGGGCAGACTTATTTT
>CAZXSM010000062.1:0-2345 GCA_964643255.1 uncultured Lachnospiraceae bacterium | reverse complement strand
AGAAGAAAAGTTAAATGAAGTAATGGAACTTCTATCAAATAATAAAATAATCATATAGAAAGGGGTTACGGATATGTCAGAAAAGAAGAATATTAAACAAGAGCATAATCATCAAAATCATTCAGATCATGATGAACATATTCATCAAATTAACCACGAACATCATAAAGGACATGACAAGCAAGAGAGTCATAATTCTCATCATACTAGTGAACATGAAGGGTATAATAGCCATGATTCCCATGAAATGCATGGAAATCATGAGGGACATGAAGACCATGGAGATGGTGGACATCATCACCATCATGGAAATTTCAAAGAAATTTTCCTAAAATCATTACCACTAGCTATTCCAATCCTAATATTGTCACCAATGATGGGAATAACATTGCCTTTTCAGTTTACATTCTTATATTCAGATATAATTGTTTCTGTATTAGCAACTATTCTTTTGATTTATGGTGGAAAACCTTTCTATCAAGGTGCGATTGATGAGTTTAAAGAAAAAAGCCCGGGAATGATGGCCCTTGTATCAATGGGAATATCTGTGTCATATTTATATAGTATTTATGCAGTCATTTCTCGTTATGTTACTGGTGAAGATACTATGGACTTTTTCTTTGAATTCTCATCTCTAATTTTAATTATGCTACTTGGACATTGGATAGAAATGAAAGCAGTTGGAGATGCAGGTGATGCACAGCAGTCATTAGCTGAATTATTGCCGAAAGATGCTCATCTTGTTTTAGAGGATGATTCAATTGAGATTCGCCCTGTAACGGAATTAAAACTTGGAGATATTGTTCGAGTACAGGCTGGAGAAAATATTCCTGCTGATGGATTAATTGTTAGAGGTGAATCAAGAGTAAACGAAGCTATTTTTACTGGAGAATCAAAACCAGTAGAAAAAAACATTAATGATTCTGTTATTGGTGGTACAACAAATGGTGAAGGTGTTTTATATGTGGAAGTTAAAGAGACGGGGCAAAAATCTTTCATATCACAGGTTCAAACATTAATTAGTGAAGCACAAAGCCAATCCTCACGAGCTGAAACCATGGCAGATAAAGTTGCAAGTTGGTTGTTCTATATAGCTATAGGAGTAGCAGCATTAGCATTTGTTATATGGTTTGCTGTTGCAGATCTACAGATAGCCATTCAGTACACAGTTACAACTTTAGTTATTGCCTGTCCACACGCACTAGGTTTAGCAATTCCTTTAGTAGTTGCACGTAGTACTAGTTTAGGTGCAAACCGAGGACTCTTAGTAAAGAATCGTGAAGCATTAAATTTAGCAACTAAAGCAGATATAATGATACTAGACAAAACTGGTACATTAACTACTGGAGAATTTAAGGTCTTAAATATTGATAATATAGGCGATAAACATACTGAAAAAGAAATAATCGCCCTTATGGCAGGTATTGAGAGTGGATCAAGTCATCCTATTGCACAATCCATTATAGTTTACGCTAATGACCAGGAAGTTAATCCTGTAAGTTTCGATTCAATTGAGATAGTATCTGGGGCTGGAATAAAGGGAAGAGCAAATGGTAAAAATTATGAATTAATTAGCCAAAAGGCATTTAATAAAGAAGTTGATATTGAAGTTCCACTGGGAGCTACTCTAAGTATCTTAGTAGAAGATGGCGAGGCTATAGGTGCTGTAGCCCTAGGCGATGAATTAAAAGTGACTAGTATAGATTTAATGAAGGAATTAAAGTCATACGGTATTAAACCAATTATGGCAACTGGAGATAATGAACAAGCTGCCGCAGGAGTTGCAAAAGAATTAGATATAGAATATAAAGCCAATCAATCTCCACAAGATAAATATAGATTAGTCGAAACCTTAAAAGAAGAAGGTAATACAGTAATTATGGTTGGAGACGGTGTTAATGATGCACCATCACTTGCTCTAGCAGATGTTGGTGTTGCAATTGGTGCAGGTACTCAAGTTGCATTAGATTCTGCAGATGTAATTTTAACACAATCTGATCCTGGAGATATTGAATCCTTTTTAGAATTATCAAATAAAACTACCCGTAAAATGAGACAAAACCTTGTATGGGGAGCAGGCTATAACTTTATTGCAATTCCATTAGCAGCTGGTATTTTAGCACCAGTGGGAATATCTTTAACTCCAGCAGTAGGGGCTATCCTTATGTCTCTATCAACAGTTATTGTAGCTATTAATGCAAGTATGTTGAGATTAGATGATTGATAAAGAATAGTATTATAAAGAATTTAAATTAGTTTGTTCCGCAAGAAGGTAGTGTAGATTAACTTACACTACCTTCTTGCTATTTCTCTATTTTTTAACACTGCCTTGAAATATTTTAGAA
>CAZXSM010000061.1:1652-12247 GCA_964643255.1 uncultured Lachnospiraceae bacterium | reverse complement strand
AGTCGACTATTTTTTTACTTATTAATAATTTTAGGAGGTGCTTTATGGCAATATTTAAAGGTTCAGGTGTAGCTATAGTTACGCCATTTAAGGAAAACAAAGAGGTGGATTTTGATAAACTAGGAGAGCTTATAGAATTCCACATATCTAATGGTACAGATAGTATTATTATTTGCGGCACAACAGGTGAGTCTTCAACCCTAACTCATGATGAACACATTGAATGTATTAGGTATACAGTAGATAAAGTTAATAAAAGGATTCCTGTTGTAGCAGGAACAGGTTCCAATTGTACTAGTACAGCAGTGTTTTTATCTCAAGAGGCACAAAGTGCTGGAGCTGACGGTTTATTAGTTGTTACACCATATTATAACAAAGCAACACAAAAAGGATTAGTAGCACATTATGGTGAGATTGGTAAGGCAGTTGATTTACCAATTATAATGTATAATGTACCAAGTAGAACAAGCTGTAATCTAACAGCAAAAACTTCAGCTACAATTGTAAAAGAAGTAGATAATGTAGTAGGTATAAAAGAAGCTAGTGGAAACATTTCTCAAGTAGCAGAATTAATGTCACTTACTCATGGAGAAATCGATTTATACTCAGGTAATGATGATCAAGTAGTTCCTTTACTTTCCCTAGGTGGTGTAGGTGTAATATCAGTGTTTGCAAACATTGCGCCTAGACAATCTCATGATATGGTAATGAAGTATCTAGATGGAGATGTTGAAGGAAGTCGTGATATACAGTTAAATTATCTATCAGCGATGAATGCATTATTCTGTGAAGTTAATCCGATTCCTGTAAAAGCAGCTATGAATATGATGGGAATGAATGTTGGAGGAAACAGAATGCCACTTACTGATATAGAAGCTCATAATGCTGAGTTTTTAAGAAAAGAATTAGTAAAATGTGGTCTACTAACAGAAGGATAAAATTTTAAGGAGATATATATGATTAAAATTATACTAAGAGGATGTAATGGAAGAATGGGGCAGGCTATAAGCGATCTTATCCAGTCCATAGATCAAGCTCAAATAGTAGCAGGTATAGATATATCTGGCGAAAAAAAATATGATTATCCAGTATTTTCAACATTTAATGATTGTAATGTTGAAGCTGATGTGATTATTGATTTTTCATCTCCTCATAATATTGAAGAAGAATTTCAATATGCAAAAGATAATAATATACCTATTGTATTATGTACTACTGGTTTATCACAAGAGCAAGATGATATGGTCAAAGACCTATCAAAAGATATAGCGGTATTACAATCAGCAAACATGTCAATAGGTGTTAACACATTGATTAAGATAGTTAAAACAGTATCTAAAGCATTAGCAAATGCAGGTTTTGATATTGAAATAGTAGAAAAACATCATAACCAAAAGATAGATGCTCCATCAGGAACAGCTTTAGCACTTGCAGATGCTATAAATGATACTTTAAATAATGAATACCACTACGAATATGATCGTTCACAAAAAAGAGCTAAGAGAGACCAGAAAGAAATAGGTATTTCTGCGGTACGTGGAGGTAATATTGTAGGGGAACATGATGTAATCTTTGCAGGTACAGATGAAGTTATAGAGTTAAGACATACAGCCTACTCAAGAAATGTTTTTGCAAAAGGTGCAATAGAGTCTGCTTTGTTCTTATGGGACAAAGAAGCAGGCCTTTATAATATGGAAGATGTATTAGGATAAATTATAAGTTGTAAATCAGGATATTAAAAACAAATTAGAAGTAGAAGTTTACTTCTGTAAGATATAACAAATTAAGCACTTAGATAAGGGCTAGCTAGTTTATATAAAACTGCTTTAAGCTTGTATCTAAGTGCTTTTTAATGTAAGATAAAAAATATTGAAAATATCTTTAGATTTCACATAATTTTCGCAATCTATATGTAAAATACTACTGGATGATAAACAATAGTAATTTAAGAGGAGGAAAACACTTTGATAGAAGTTAGAAATCTAGTAAAAAAATATAATGATAGTTTTTTAGCTTTAAATGATATTTCTTTTACTGCAAAGAAAGGTCAAGTTGTTGGTTTTCTAGGGCCAAATGGAGCTGGTAAATCAACAGCAATGAACATTATCACTGGCTATATATCAGCTACCGAAGGAACTGTTATAGTAAATGGTCACGATATTTATGAAGAGCCAGAGGAAGCAAAAAAGAATATTGGATACTTACCAGAGCAGCCACCCTTGTATCAAGATATGACTGTTAAGGAATATCTGAATTTCGTGGCGAATCTAAAGAAGGTAGATAGAAAAGACAGAGAAGACGCAGTAGATAAAGTAATGGATATGACAAAAATAACTGACGTTTCTCATAGGCTTATAAAACATCTTTCAAAAGGATATAAACAAAGAGTAGGTTTGGCTCAAGCTTTAATAGGAAACCCACCTATACTAGTTTTGGATGAACCAACAGCAGGACTTGATCCCAAACAAATTATAGAGATTAGAGAATTAATTAAAGAATTAAGTAAAAATCACACAATCATTTTCAGTTCACATATATTATCTGAAATAAACGAAGTTTGTGATTATGTGTTAATAATTAATAAGGGTAAATTAGTAGTAAGTGATGATGTAGATAATTTAGAGAAACACTTTAAAAATTCTAATGAATTAAAACTACAAATTAAAGGCCCTAAAGCAGATATTGAAGCTGCTTTACAATCTATTGAAAAAATTAATAGCATTGAATTTGATAAGACTTCAAAGGAAGGTATAAGTAGTTTATCGGTTTTCTCTGATGAAAATGATGATGTTAGAGAAGAAGTGTTTTACGCACTAGGTCAGGCTAGATGTCCTATTATGGGAATGGAATTTAGTGGAATTTCCCTAGAAGATATATTCCTAGAGGTTACTGACGAAGTAGACCCAGGTGAAGAATCAGAAGCCGATCAAGTAGATCAAGAGGAAGTAATAGAGAATGGACAAGTAGTAAAGGAGGAAGATAGCAATGCTAGCGATTTATAAAAGAGAATTAAAATCATACTTTACTTCCATGACTGGATATGTGTTCATAGCCTTCTTCCTAGCTGTAATAGGAATATATTTCTTTATTTATAATTTGTTAATAGGCTATGCTAACTTTGAAATAGTCTTGTCTGCAGTGTCATTTTTATTTATAGTTTTAATGCCAATTCTTACTATGAGAATTATGACAGAAGACAAAAAACAGAAAACTGACCAATTGTTATTAACCTCACCAGTTCCACCTTATCAAATAGTATTGGGTAAGTATTTATCAGTGCTTACTATATATTTATTTGTTATTGCAGTTATTTCAACATATCCCTTAATATTAAGTCAATTTGGGAGAGTACCATTTAAATCAGGCTATGCATCCATCCTTGGATTCTTCTTATTAGGAGCATCTTATTTAGCAATTGGCTTATATATATCTTCAATGGTAGAAAGTCAAGTTGTGTCAGCAGTAATTACATTTGTTGTTATACTTTTAACTTACTATATAGATGGAATTGTTGGAGTCTTACCAGTTGATAACAAATCCACATTAGTAATTTTATCAGTTGCATTCTTAATAATTTGTTACATCACATATGTAAACATGAAAAATGCGTATTTTTCAATTTTTCTAACAATATTAGGTGAAGGCATATTATTTGGTATATACTTCGTGGAGCCTACTATTTATGATGGATTGATAGTTAAGGCAACTGACTGGCTTTCTGTAATGAGCCGTTATAGTAATTTTAATCTAGGTGTAATTAACCTGGCAGACATAGTTTATTTTATTAGTATAATTTTTGTATTTCTATTCTTGACTGTTCAATCCCTGAAGAAGAGAAGATGGAACTAAAGGAAGGAGAATGAAACTAAGATGAAAAATAAAATAAAAGATGCCTTTCAATCTAGAAAGTTTAGAAGAGGGGCTTATGCTACAGTTATTTCTGTAGTTGTAATTCTAATAGTTATACTGGTAAATCTGATTTTTAGCCAGTTGAATATACAATTTGATGCATCAAAACAAGGATTATATACTTTATCAGATACAAGTAAAGAATTTATAAAAGATTTAGAAGAAGATGTTGTAATATATTATTTGGCGGAAGCAGGGAATGAAGATTCACAAGTTACTGAAATTGTAGAACAATATGAAAAGTTAAGTAATAATATAAAGGTTGAGTATAAGGACCCGGTACTTTATCCGCAATTTGCAAATCAATACTTAGATGATGAAGAAATATTACAAAATAGCGTTATAGTAGTAAATGAGGAAAAAGAGACAAGTAAATATATAAAATATAATGATATGTTTATTACTGAAATAGATTATCAAACATATAGTCAATCTGTAACGGGTATTGATGTTGAAGGCCAGATAACTTCAGCAATTCAATATGTAACGGATGATAATATTCCTATTATTTATGCTATAGAAGGTCATGGAGAAAGACCCATAAGTCCAGTATTTAAAGATAATCTTGATAAGGCCAATATGAATTTAGAAAGCTTAGATACTATTTCTGCTAAGAGCATTCCAGAAGATGCTTCAGCTTTACTGATTAATGGACCACAGACTGACTTTAGCGAAGATGAAACGGAAATGATAAAGGAATATTTACAAAAGGGTGGAAATGCAATAATACTTGTTGATTATAAAACTAAGGACTTAACAAATGTAAGTGATTTACTTAATTACTATGGTCTCGATATGGTTGATGGGATTGTACTTGAGTCAGATGCTAGCCACTATATGGGTCAGTATGTAAATTATATAATACCAGATGTTAAGTTACATGATATAACATCTAATTTGACAAGTAATAATAAGAGTATTGTTACACCTATAGCAACAGGTTTAGAAGTCCTAGATACTGCTAGAAGCACTATTACTGCAGATACGCTTTTAGAAACATCTGAAGAATCATTTTCAAAAGTTGATGTTGATTCTAATTCTATCAACAAAGAAGAAGGAGATATAGAAGGACCATTTACTGTAGGACTGGCAATACAAGAAATTTATAATGATGTTGAAACAAATCTTATAGTTTTTGGAACACCTGAGCTACTTAGTGATTCTCTTATATCCTTTGATAGTATTGGTAACTTAGACATATTTTTGGGTTCTGTAAACTATGTGTCCCATAAAGAGGATAGTGTAAGCATTCCGGGCAAACAATATGGAAATGAACGTTTGTATTTATCTGCGGGGAAAGCCTATATGTGGGGTGCCATTACCGTTCTCCTTATACCAATAGCTTTATTAGCGACAGGTGGAATTGTTGTATATAGAAGGAGGAAAAAGTAAATGGCAAAAAGTAAAAAGAAGAATATCATTACTTTGATAATTTTACTAATTACTTTAGTCTTACTAATAGTCCTAGCTGTATCTTTAAGTAATAAGAACAATAAAGACAGTGTAGAAGAAAATGTTACAGAGGAAGGTCAAGTTACTGAACTAATGGCCATAGATATTGATCAAGTTACGGATATTTCCTTTGAAAATGAGTATGGTAGTTTTTATTATATAAAAAATACAGACGGGCAATGGATTAATGGTGATAATGAAGAAACTCCTGTCAATGAATCTACTATTAAGAATATAGAAAACAAGATAAAGTCAATAAATTATAACCGTCTTATTCCACAAGAAACAGGGGATTTGACTGAATTTGGTTTAGAAGACCCTGCTATAGTTGTAACTATAAACTTGGATGATGGGACAAGTATTAACCTTAAGTTTGGAATTGAAGCTCCTGCCTATAGTGGACGTTATATGATGCTTAATGATAATTCTGATATATACCTAGTTGATAGTTCCTTATATAATGCTTTTGATAAAAATGAAACACATTTGGTGGAATATGAGGACCTACCATCTATAGATGGTAATAATATTAGATATATTAATATTATAAGTAATGATAAGAGTGAACTTGAAATGAGATATAATGAAGAAGAATTAGGATATACAGCTAGTAGTAACTGGGAAATCACTCAGCCTTATGAAAATGTACAGCTTGGTGATAACAGTGCTATTTTAGAGTATTTAGGCAATTATAGCTCTTTAAGTTTTGACCAGGGAATAGATTATGAGGTAGAAGACTTGGGTAAGTATGGCCTAGATGATCCTGCTTATACTATTTATCTGGAATATTTTGAGATAGTAGAAGTTGAAGATGATGATGAAAATGAAGATACTTCTGAAGAAGTTGAGACTATGACTGTAGATCATACTTTGGAATTACAGATTGGGTCTACTAATGAATCTGGAGATTATTATGTAAAAACAGCAGATTCTGACTCGGTTGGTATCCTAAGTGAAAGCAGTGTTAATAACCTAGTTGACATCAATCCATTTACACTTTTAGACAAATATTTTAGTATGATAAATATAATATCAGTTGATAGTATAGAAATTAAGACAGAGGACCAAGTCCATGTAATGGATATTGAACGTGAGACTGTTACCACAACAGAAGATGGTGAAGATAAAGAAGAACTAGTAGAGGAATATTATATTAATGATGAACTAGTAGAAGATTCAGAATTTAAAAGCATTTATCAAGCGATAATTAGGGTAAGTGGTGAACAAGAAGTGGCTGAGGACTATGAAATAGGGAATGAAGAACCAGTTCTTACCATAACATTCCATCGTAATACTGAGGAATATGAGACTGTTGAAATAAAATATTATCCTTATGATGATAGTTACTATGCAGTTGATATTAATGGAAATATAATATACTTAGTAGACCTTAGAAATATAAATGCAATAGTAGATTTGTTTTAAAATAGATAGTAGTTATTAATTAATAAATAAGGAACAGGGACAAGACAAAAGATGAGTCTTATCCCTGTTCCTTTGTAATTATATGGAATTTGTAGTCATAGTATGATAAGGTGTCATTATAAAATTTCAGAATAAATAAAGGTAATAATCTTGTCCAATTTGTATATAATTAAGTATAGTAAATATGCATTTGCTATTAGGAGGGACAGTTATGAATAAAATTAATATAAAAACTAAGTTGGTTATACTGGGCATTTGTATCCTGTCCTTATTAGCTATATTTACAGTCAATGTTGTAAAGGAATATAATAATAGAAGTGAAGACGAAATCATATTGCGCAGTGGTGATATGATTACTTTTAAGGAAGTAAAGCACTTATTACATTTCTTAGATGTAAATGACCAGGATTTTAAATACAAGTTAGAAAGAAAAAAGCTTTCTGATAATATTGATGAAAGCGGACATGATAATGGAGATTTTAATGGGGAATTTATAGAATCAGATATTGTATTACCACAAGATAAAGACTATATAACCTTTAATGACCTCTTATATTTGCTTCCTTCTGTTAGTCATAAATTAGACTTAAGTTTAGAGAAAATTCTTGACGGAATTTCTTTTGAAATAGAAGATCAAGAATATAATAAAGCTCTTCTTACGGGGGAATTCTTAGAGATATATGAAAATGTCTATAAATCTCTACCTGAAGAGACTTCACCTATTAAAGAAGTAGAACTATTTATAATAGGAAGACCTGATATATATAAGAAGGATTTAGATAAGCATATTATGTCTACTAACCAAGGCAATTATGGCTTTGAAAATGCTTTGGATTATGCTGAATTTTATATAGATGGACAATATGTTAAAGAAGTAGACCAAGAGGATGATCAAGAAAATAGTAATGAGAATGAAGAAGATAATATTAATGAAGACATAGAAGGGAATAATAAGCAAGATGTTAGTCTTAAATTTAACTTAGAGGATTATATAAATTGTAAGATTACTGGTCTTGTTAAAGATAGTGACCTTGTTTATGTAAAGGAAGTACTAGATGATGAAACAATACTTAACAATGTCTGGATTACATATGGTCTAGATCAAACTGTTAATGCATTTGCTCATGGAGTGACAAAGTCATTTCACACTAAATCAAGTTTATCTAAGGAAATTAAACAAGTAGTTGGTGACTTAATAATACAAAATCAAGAAATTGTAGGAATAAGAATTAAACCAGATAGAATAAATGGTAAGGTATTAGTAACAGATAAGAAATATATTGAAGTGGAGAGTTATGGACAAATACCTCTTGATGATAATTATAAAATATATAAGATATATGGAGAAATAGCACAAGAAATTACTAATAGTATTTTAGTTGGATATGAATCAACAGACTTTATAGTGGCAGAAGGAAAAATTGTTGCTGCCTTAATTAAAGAAGAAATCAAGGCTCAGAATATACGTGTTCTTATAAAAACTGACCAATTTAAGGAGCTTTATCATGATCAAGTATCTTTCACTAGTAGCGATGAGTTTACAGTGTCCAACCAAGAAGAAACTCTTACCTATAGCCCCGGTGAAATTGTAAGTCTAAAGCCTTATGATGATAGCCTAGACCAGGGTAGAATTACAGTGAAGTCAACTTCTGAAAATGGCAAGATAGAGCTATTATCCATAGAGAGGTCTTATGGTAACCCTAAATACCGAGGCACAATGGAAATTGCCCCATCAGAAAAGGGTTTACTTATTGTAAATGAATTGTCATTAGAAGAATATTTATATGCAGTAGTCCCTAGTGAAATGCCTTCTTATTATAGTATAGAGGCATTAAAAAGCCAGGCAGTATGTGCTAGAAGTTATGCATATAATCACTTGATAGCAAACAGTTTAAAAGAATATGGTGCCCATGTAGACGATAGTATGTCATATCAAGTCTATAATAATATAGAAGAAAATGAGGCAACCATACTTGCTGTTAAAGATACCTATGGAAGGGTTATGACTTATGAAGGTAATGTAATCAATGCATATTATTTTTCAACATCTAGCGGTCATACAGCATCAGTCGGTGAAGTTTGGAATGGTGATGATCCTTATCTAACAGGCAAGTTACAGATAGTAAGTAGTGGAGATGAGGTAGAAGTGACAGGTTCAACCCTTGATGTAGATTTTTCTAATGAAGAGGCCTTTAGGAACTTTTTACTAAACTCATCAGAAACTACCTACGATAGTCAAGTGGCTTGGTATAGATGGAAAGTAACCCTGCCTTATAATGAAATTACAAATAGCATAAATTCTAAAATTGCAGGCAGATATAATGCAAACCCTGAATATATACAAACTTTAGTAACTGATGAAAATGGAGAACAAGTTTATGAAAGTCAACCTATAGAAAGTATTGGAGCCTTAGAAGATGTTCAAATTATAACTAGAGAAAAGAGTGGAATTATAACTGAACTTAAGTTAGTTGGTTCTAGTGCAACAGTGAAGGTAATTGGAGAGTACAATATAAGAACCTTGCTATCTCCAGAAAACCAGTCCCTAATACGACAAGACGGCAGTGAAGTATCTCAATCCATGCTACCTAGTGCCTTCTTCATAATGGATAAGATAGATAGTGGCCTTAATATTACTGGTGGAGGCTACGGACATGGAGTAGGGATGAGTCAAAATGGCGCCCAAGGTATGGCAGAGCTAGGAAATGACTACCAAGAAATATTGAGACATTATTATTCCGGTATAGAACTAGGTTTTATTTATGAAGACTGACATCCCTTTGTCAGTCTTTAGATGTTTTCTTTTCGTATTTGCCAGGTGCCTTTAATTTCTCTTGTAAATCCTTTGATGCAAGTATATTATTGATTTCTGCTCCAAAAAACAGAATGTACATACAAAAATATAGCCATAACATTAAAAATACGATAGTGGTTAAGCTGCCATACATATTTGAAAAGCTCCCTATATTATCAATATAAAAAGAGTATAAATAAGAGAATATCATCCATCCAGCAGCAGCAATTATTGCTCCTGGAAGTTCATCTAGTATAGAGCTTTTTCTATTAGGAATAGCAAGAAATAATATTAAAAAAAAGATAATAAGAATGGCAAAACCTATAACAGTACGTAAACTCATTATTATCAAAGCCGCATTCTTTAATACAGGAAAAGTACTTTGTATAAAGAGATATAGGTGATTACCAAATACAAGTAATAATAGGGTGATTATTAGTATAAAGGCAAAAACCAATGTATATAGACTAGAGTAAAGCCTGGTTTTTAAATAACCTCTTGTTTCCTTGATATCATAGACTTGGTTTAATCCTTTTGCAAGAGCGATAAAGCCTCTAGATGCAGACCACAATGCGGTAATAGCACTTATAGATATAACAGTTGTAGACCCTTTATCAAAGACTTCTGCAATGATTCTTATAAATGTAGGACTTATGTTTTTAGGCAAAATCTCATTTACAATTATCATAATATTGCTCTCGGTGATAGGTAAATATTGAATCAAGGAAAATAAAAACATTAAAAATGGAAATGTAGAAATTAAAATAAATAATGTTGCTTGACCAGAATAAGCACCTACATGGTCTTCATTAAGCTTCCTGGTAAAATTTGATAATATATGAAAAAACCTTTTAATCATAATAATCTCCTTAATAAACGATAAAAATGAAGTCAATATCAGTATATGTTCGTATTGTATATAATATTTAGCAAAACTTGCTAAAGTAATAATATTAAATATAAACACATAAATCAAGGTAATTAGTTTAAGAGGGTTTATGTCTTGGAGATTTAA
>CAZXSM010000061.1:0-1552 GCA_964643255.1 uncultured Lachnospiraceae bacterium | reverse complement strand
AAGGTATAGAAGGAACAAATAGGGAAAAGACAAGAAATATACTTTTAGTTATAGGTCTATTTGTTATAGTAATCGTAACATTTATTGTAGGTTTACCAGATGCTCTGCTAACACTTGAATGATAAAGATTACTTGTAATTAGCGGTAAACTATTTACTAGGTATTTTTCCTTGACAAGAAACTTTAATATGCTAAAATAAAATGTAAGTAAAAAGCTAAGAAGGTGCTTGTCAACTTGTTTTTAATTTATTATTAATTAAGCATTTTGCAAGGAAGATAATTATTACTTTAAGAGAGAGGAAGTCCTGGCTGTAAGCTTCCTTAAGTTAACATAATTATTGAAATTCACACTGGAGCTGTATCTTTGAATTCCCACAAAGGTTAGTAGGAGATAACGTATGCTGTTCGTTACACAGACCTAAAGAGTTAGAAGATACATATGAATAATTATGTAGAGATATCTTATGTTTTCTTCTAGAACTAGGGTGGTACCGCGGTAAATGAAATTAACCGTCCCTTATTTATTAAGGGGCTTTTTTTATGCCCAAATAGATAATTATTAGAAACATCTTACATTGAAAGGAGAACATCTCTATGAAAGATAAGTTACAAGTCATTGTAGAGGAAGCATTGGCACAAGTTGCAAACTCTAATAAATTGGCTGAGTTAAATGATGTTAGAGTAAAATTTCTTGGGAAAAAAGGAGAACTTACTAACATTTTAAAGTCTATGAAAGATATCCCAAAAGAAGACCGCCCTGCAGTTGGTCATATGGTAAATAAGGCGAGAACTTCAATAGAGGATAAACTAAAAGCAAAAACTGATGAACTTGAGAGATTAAAACGTGAAGAGCAGATGGCTGCTGAAACTATTGACGTTACACTACCAGGCAAGAAACCCAAGTTTGGTCATAGGCATCCTAATACAATAGCCCTAGAAGAGGTAGAAGAAATATTTATAGGTATGGGATATGAGGTTGTAGAAGGTCCAGAAATTGAATATGACTATTACAACTTTGAAGCTTTAAATATTCCAGCAAATCATCCAGCAAAAGACGAACAAGACACATTCTATATTAACAATGATATATTGCTTAGAACTCAAACTTCACCAGTACAAGTTAGAGTTATGGAAGAGGGAAAGCTTCCTATAAGAATGATAGCACCAGGTAGAGTCTTTAGATCTGACCAAGTTGATGCAACTCATTCCCCAGTTTTTAATCAAATCGAAGGTATGGTTGTGGATAAAGACATTACATTTGCCGACCTTAAGGGGACACTTGATGAATTTGCTAAGAAACTGTTTGGAGAAAATACAAAAACTAAATTTAGGCCACATCATTTTCCATTTACTGAACCGAGTGCAGAAGTTGACGTTTCTTGCTTTAAATGTGAAGGAGCTGGATGTCGTTTCTGTCAAAACTCAGGTTGGATTGAAATTCTAGGCTGCGGTATGGTTCATCCAAAGGTACTTAGAATGAGTGGAATTGACCCAGATGTTTATTCAGGATTTGCATTTGGTGTAGGTTTAGAACGTATTGCATTACTAAAAT
>CAZXSM010000060.1:0-12441 GCA_964643255.1 uncultured Lachnospiraceae bacterium | reverse complement strand
AATATAAATTAATAAATATTTTGTAAGATTTCTCATTCTCATGCGTCTTATTGTTAGGAGGTGAATAAGTGACCGAGTTCGAAGAAGTATATAACATGTATTTTAAAGATGTTTACTATTTTACATTAAGCCTATGTAAAGACAAACATATAGCAGAAGATATAACATCTGAAACCTTTTTAAAAGCCATAAATTCTATAAATGATTTTAGAGGAGATAGTGATATACGAGTTTGGTTATTTCAAATAGCAAAGAACTCCTATTATTCTTTATTAAGAAAAGACAAGAAGATATCTCATTCTAATAATTTTCTAGAATTTACTGAAGATACAAAAGCAAGTGCAAATATAGAACATAAAATTATTGATAACGAAGATTCTGCAAGGATTCACAAGATACTTCATCAACTAGAGGAACCATATAAAGAGATTTTCACTCTTAGAGTATTTGGTGAATTAAGCTTTAAACAAATTGGAGATATATTTGATAAAACTGATAATTGGGCTTGTGTCACTTTTCACAGAGCCAAAAAGAAAATAATAGATCAAATGGAAGATTAAAAGGAGATGGGAGATAATTATGAAAGTATCTTGTAATGTTATACAAGACTTACTACCTTTATATGTAGAAGATATGCTTAGCCAAGATTCACAATCTCTTGTAGAAGAACACTTAAGTGATTGTAAAGCTTGTAAGACCAGCTTTAATGAAATGAAATCAAATAAGAAGATACCTATTGACACTAATACTAGGCCTCTAGATGAATTAAGAGTTAAAATGCAAAGAAATAAGATCCATACTATACTTTTAACATTTATGCTAACCCTTGTTATACTTATATTAATTATATATTATTTAACAGCACCAGCTTTTATTGACTATAAGGAAAAGAGTATAGATATAAAAGAGACAGGAGATGGCTTGGTAATAGCTGAGTTTGATGATAATGTGTTTGGATATGACTTAGAAAGTTCTATAACAGAAGATGATGATGGATATGTCTATCGCATAACCACATGGGATAGTAAATGGAATAATATTTCAAATAAATCTAATACTGATAATATAGTATTAAATCCAAAGGGTGAAAATGTTGTTTCTGTATATTACTATCAGGCTAATGAGGGTGAAGATATTCTTATCTATGGAAGAGACTTAATTCCAAATGGAGGAGTTATAACCCTTCCAAGATTAGTTTTGGGTTACTACATGATAATAGGTCTTGCCCTTGCTATAATACTAGGCTTACTATGTATCGCCTTTAGGAATAATAAAAAAGCAATTAATATTTTATCAAAATTATTCTTGCTACCTGTATCTTACCTAACAGCACAGGTTTTAGTTTTGGGATTTGAAACTACATCATATGTTGCAACGCAACAATTTATTAGGATTTTGATTTTAATGATTCCAATATATATTGGATTATTAATTATATCGAATTTAATTAAGAGATATAAAGGACTTAAAGGAAAGAATTAGAAGGCCATAACCATATGATGAATACAAGACTCTTATTCAAGGAGAAAAACAGCTAGAAACGCGTCACATAAGTCGTTTCTAGCTGTTGAGCCTCCACCTCATATGTGATAATATATACTTAAATCTAACATATGCTAGGAGATAAAAATGTTTAAAATATTCAAAAAAAGTAAAAAGATCTATATAAAAATATATGACAATGATAAGATTCTTTACCAAGGTCCTTGGAATGATATTCCCTTAGATGAAGAGGTTATTATCCAAAATAGTATTAAGTTTTATGATGACCCCAACCCTTGCCATATTCACCGTACTGCAGTTAGAGTTCGACTTATAGCTGAATTAGAAAAAGCCCTCCAAGGTAACTTAACAGATATATCCACAGAGTGGATAGAAAAGCTCTCACATTCAACTGGTTACGACATAACTAAAGTTACCTTCTTAGAAAAATAACATAAATATAAAGATAAAGAAAAACAAGCCAGCATATATCAACTTAACCACAGGCATCCCTTCTAAGGCAAGCCGGGAAGTAGAGAATAAGTCTTTAGACTTCCCTATTACAAGAACTAAGATGACCTGAGGTAGAGACATAGCCATTACATACAAGATTAGCTGTAAGGCAACTGTAATTGATATGGCTCCTTCTTGCCTTGATAAATTATATACAGATGCTACATACAATTGACCAGTACAGAAAAATTCACCTACAGATATTATTACTCCCAATATAAATAAGGCGGGTAAGAATAATGCTTCTGGTGTATTCTTTAGTTTTTTAATCATATTATGGTTCCATTGTCTTAATTTAGAAGGAAGTTGAGATACAACTTTACCATATTCCTCTCTTTTTACATTTATATAATCCATTAAATTCATAATAGCAAAGATAAGTGCAAGAATAGCAAAAGTATATGTTAATACTGTTTCGATTTTTGCTAATCTTGTTTCTTTTATAACAAAGAACAATTGAAATATTCCAAGGCCCATTCCAATGTATGTAACGAATTTGGCAAGTATAAACAAAAAGCTACCCCTATTATAGGTTTTTCCATCAGCCATAACTAAGATAGAAAGTACCATTAAAAGCATGGATATGGAACAAGGGTTCAAGCCATTTAAAAAGCCCGTTACTAATAACTGTATAGCCATTACTATCTTAGAAGTCTCTTCTTTAGAATTTGGCTCATCTTCACCAGTCAGCATAAAATTTTCATAATCAAAGCCAAGGGCTTTACCTTCTTTTATAACTTCTTCTGTATTATTCTTTATATCTTCTACCCCTGACAGATAACCCTTATCATAAGAAAGAATAGGAACCTGTTGGTCCTTTGTGGGTATATCATGAAGTTTTATAAATCTATCAAGCAAGTCTAAATTATCTTCTTCTAGGATGTTCTTTTCTATAATTTTTACATTTGATAGAACACTTCCATCCTTTGTCTGAACTTCTAGTTTTTGATTATTTATGGTTTCCAAGCATTCCTTTGCTTCTTTGCAGCTATCGCAAGAATAAGTAGTAAACAAAATTAATATACTATCTGTCTCATCTATCTCTTTAAGCTCTTTATACTCTTTAGTCTCTTCATTTATATAAGTCTCACCTTTATCACTTTTATCACTTTTCTCACTTTCAGAAAAATCATCTGAACTTCCTATATCTTTACTTAACTTAGAACCAATTTCTTCATATGTCCCACTATAGACTTTTCCATTAACTATGGCCACAGGTAATTCATCTCGGTTTATAGTAAGCCCCAAGTCAGATGCTCTTTTCTCCATGAATTCCCTATCTTTTTCAAGAAATACATTATATTTCTTTATAGTAATATTGGCCATACTGTCTTCTTTTATAGAGTTTCTTATTTCATTTTCAAATTTTTCACCTTCAGTACAGGATTCACAAGCACTAAAGAAATATAGCTCTACTGTTTCTTCACTAATAATTTCCCCTTCAGTGTTACCACATCCATACAAGCTAGACATGACTACAAGACATACCATTAACAAAGTAAGAAGTTTTATTTTTTTTATTCTTTTCATATATTTCATGTTTTTAAGTCCCTTTATATTCTGATTCAACTCTGTATTTAGATGGAGTGTTTTCAACTACTCTCTTAAATGCCCGGCTGAAGGAATTTGCAGAATAATAACCTACCTTACTTGCAATTTCATTAATAGCCATTGTAGTTGTTACAAGAAGCTCTTTTGCTTTATCAATTCTTACATTTTCTACATAAGTTGAAAAGTTTATATCCATACATTCTTTAAAAACTGATGATAAATACTGCTCACTCACATCAAACATATCGGCAACATTAATAAGTGAGAGATTCTCATCATAGTAGTTTTCATCTATATAGGCCACTATAGAGTTTATTAGTATTTTACAATTTATATCCTCTTTCTTTTCAGCCATATAGGAACAAATCTCTCTGTAGAGATTAATAGTATTAGTGATTTGTTCTAGCAAAGAAGCGTTTTGGTTTTTGGCTAACTTATCATAATATTTCCGATATTCCTCTTCTTCTATTTCAATTCTTCCCAGTAACCTAAATATACCACTTTGTAATTCATTAAGTAGTAAGTTTTGTAGGTATATAGGAAAATCATCGGATAGAATATAAGTTTTTAATATTCTTTCTAATTCATCATAAAGTCTTTCCTCATCACCAGACATAGTATAATGTGTTAACTTCATAGAGAAATCTACTGAAGGATATTCACAAACTCCTTCATCACATTTTGAATACCATACAATTCCCTTATCAAGCCATTTTCCTTTATCTTTAAACATATAAAGGGTATTTTGATATGTTTCATATATGTTAGATAAATCAGTTTCTTCATTACTAGCTAAAACATATATTTTATTAGAAATACTAGCTGGAAGCCTATTGATAATAGATTCTACCTTTTCTTCAGTTATTCTTAGATATTCTTCATGTGTACAATTAGGCACATCCATCAAAACCACAAGTTGATTATTACCATTATTAGTATATATACTTCCTGGCATAACATTCTCAACTACTTCTTGTAATGAAATCATATAGTGATCTTCTGTTACATTATCATTGCCCTTTAATATATTATCATCCATTACTAAGCCAAATATTACTACTCCGTATAGATGATTTTCAATTTCTAAGTCTATTAATGACGCTGTTTTTGTTAGTTCTTCTCCAGATATAATACCACCATAAATTAAGCGGTTCATAAAATTATTCTTTATATAAGGTTTTTGATTATCAATTGCCTCTTTCATCCTTGAGTTATTTTTGATTAACTCTTTAGAAACATATTTTAAATGAGTAAAGAATTTATGAGGTTCTCTTGATAATTCACCAGCTCTATCAGACTCCTTAAGAAGATCATTGATTGGAGTTGCACTTTGTTTTGACATATAATAGCTAAGAACCATCCCTGCTAACATAGCTAAACTAATGCAAATAATCATTGTGGCTATACTTGAACTTTTCTTCTGATCTATAACTTTCTCAGGTTGAATAACAACATAAGATAAGCCAGACTCTTCTGACATATATTCAATTGATTTATATCTTTCACCATTTATTTTAAATAATTCTTGTTTGTCTTTATTATCTGTTTTTAATAAACTGCTAGTTATTTTTTCTTCTTCCAATTGTGATAAAACACTTATATCAACTTTGCTATATAAAACATTCCCATCTGAGTCAATTATATACTGGGCAATACCTTCAGCCATTGGAGGCATCACAGCTTCAAAGACAGTATCTTGAATAGCAATCCAAACTTCACCATAGTTAACATTGGGTGAACTAGTTGATAAAGGTTGTTTATAAATAAGCAAATTTACATCAAGATCATCCTTATATTTATAACTTTTCATAGGTGTAATTCTTTTTCCATATTGTACTTCTTGTAAATGTGAAATCCCATCTTCATAGGAATTTGATTCTGTTTCTGATAAACATAAATCAAAAAAATCTTCATATGTATAAACAGATTTGTTATTTACCATTAGCTCACTATTATTAAAAAATATATAATAATCAAAAATTGACTGATTAGTCTCTATTACATCTGGAAGCTCGTTTTTGAATTCAATAACTTTGTAGGTATTAGGGTAACCAAATATATCTTTCTCATGTTTGAAAGAATTTACTTTATTATTGCTAACTATAGAGTCTCCAAAATATGATATTTCCTCCATTATGGCATCTGACAAAACAGCTGTCTGTTGTAACTCTCTTTGTTTATTCAACATAACATCTTTACTTACACTAGAAATAAGAGTAATAAAAAATACACTACATATTAATATTGGAATTAAGAAGACTATTAAATAGGTAATCAGATAGTTATAAATTGTTGAGTTTTGATTTAATTTTGCTAATAACTTCTTCATATGATTATGTCAACCCTTTCAAAAGCTCTATCATGTGATTGTCCCATCAATATTCCATCAAAGGAATACTTTTAATCTGTAAAAAAAATATAACCAAATCCGAAACGTTTCGGCTTTGGTTATATTATCTCCTTTTTTGTCTAATATGTCAATATATATTTGATAAAATAATGTTTTTTTATTACTAGTATCCAAATATTGTAATATTGGGCCCTTTTCTTATATCGTTTTTAATCATTAAATATTTAATCAACTATATTTATTGTTGCCTTTGCTTGACCAAGTTCATCTGAACTTACTACTAGTTCTATTTCATCCGCCTCATATCCTGAACGAATAATTGCTTGAAGTTTTCCGTGATATGAAGTGAATTCTCCTAATGTATAATTTTCTTCTGTAGCTGGTCTAGCCGATCCAAAGGCAGCAAGTGTAGCCTTACCATTTACTTGTGCCTTAACTTTGTAATTATCAAAAGGTACTCTATTACCGTCCTTATCAACAATCTCCACTAGGGCATAAGCTAAACTTTGACCATCTGCTTTTAATTGTGATTTTTCCAAAGTTATTCTAATATCAGATGCTTCACCTGCAGTTTTTAATTCTTGACGTGATACTTCTTGGTATTCTTGTCCGGAAGTATCCTTAGACTTGTTATAGCTAACTGCAAGAATTGTTCCTGGCTCATAAGTAACATCAAATCTTGCTTTAAATCTATTAGCTTTTCCAGCTGATTGCCTTCCTTGACTTTTGCCATTAATAAATAGCTCAACTTCATCAGCTGCTGAATACACATCTACATAAGTAGATTTTCCTTCATGCCCATTAAAAGTCCATTCATTATAACATTCAGTCCATGCCCAGTCTGTTTTAACTTCTTTTTTGCCCCAATTAAGTGGATTATTAGCTGCAATATAGGTTTCATCAGATCCCCATACTATTTTTCTATAAGCTAACTGGGGTCTTACTTCTCCACATATATCAAAGTCTGAAGAATATGCCGTTCTCCATGGATAACCAGCTCTACTTCTTACATTTCCACTATGAAGTGTATTATCATCTGTTTCTAGATATTCAGAGTATCCTAGGCCTGATTCTCCAATATAATCATAGCTTGTCCAGTTAAAGTCACCAATTAGATAAGAATGTTTCTCTACCTTATCCCAGATAATATCTATTTTCTCAGGTTGACTTTCTGTACCGCATATAATCCTATCTGGATATAACTCTCCATCTTCTTCATAACGAAACTCTAGGTAATTATATCCTACTATATCTAAAGGATCTATAAAGCTTTCAGTCCATTCTGGCCATTTAGCATTTGAATACTCACTACCTACGTTTTGAAAATCTACTTTACTTTCTTTTTTCTCTTCTTGGGTCATAAGACTTCTTTGCATGTCTTCATCCTCTAACCCATCATATGGTGTACATTGACCATTTGTAATGAATCTAGTATCATCGATTGAACGGGCAAATGCTGCAACTTGTCCAGCAAGTCTATGTCCCTCTGATAATCCGTGTCTTTCTACAACTTCATTACCTGTTGACCACATTATTATGCTAGGGTGGTTACGGTCACGAAGCATAAATCTTTCCATATCTCTCTTCCACCAGTCATCAAAATATAAGTGGTAATCATTTATGTTCTTCATGTATGACCATCCATCAAAGGCTTCATTTATAACTAAAAGACCTAATCTATCACAAGCTTCAAGCATATCTCTTGAAGGCGGATTGTGAGCAGATCTTATTGCATTATAGCCATTATCTTTGTGTAACTTCATCTTACGATATTCACTATCATAGAAAGATGCTGTACCTAAGATTCCATTATCATGATGGACGCAACCACCTTTTAACTTGATACTTCGGCCATTTAACATAAATCCATTTTTTCTATCTGCAGAAATTGTCCTAATTCCAAAAATAGTTTGGTCTGTATCAGTTATGGTTATATCCTTATCTTGGCTGGCATTCTTTTCATACAAATATGCATTTATATTATACAATTCAGGTGAATCAATATCCCATATAATAGGATTTTCTACAATTAAGTTTACCTTACTAGAAGCCTTGCTATTAGCCGGTACATGGATAACTAGATAACCCTCTGCGGCTGTTTCTTTGTTGCCTTCTTCATTCATTGTAACTTTTACAAACTGTTTACTATCCTTATTGCTATGATTTTCCACGGTAACCTCAACAGTTACAAAGGCATCTGTCCCTTCAACTCTTTCAGTATAGGCATAAATTGACCATGGTGATAAATGAACTTCAGGTCCACTAAGTAAATCAACATGACGATATAAACCTGAACCCGTATACCAACGGGAGTTCTGAGGTGAAGTATTGTTTACTATTGCAACTAAACGGTTTTTCTTACCATAATTTATATAAGGGGTTAAATCTGCATGAAAAGGTGTATATCCATAAGGTTGTTTAGTTACTAAGTTTCCATTTAGGTAAACTTCAGTACACATATATGCACCGTCAAACTCTACCACAAGTCTTCTACCTTCCCATTCTGCAGGAATATCTAGTTCTTTAATATAAGACCCAATACCTCCATCATAATAGCCTGTACGTGTGTTATTTATAGAATCAGGACTTACGTCAGTTTCTATAGTAAAGTCATGGGGTAAGTTAACCACTTCGTCTATTGGTTCCATAAAAGAATAAAAACCAACTGCTTCTCGGGTGAATTTCCATCCTTTATCTATGTTTACTCTCTTCATTAAAACCTCCAGCTTTTTCTATCATCTATAATTAGAATCTATCTTATTTATTTTTAGAATCTATCTTATTTGTCTAATGTTACTCCTTTATACTCATCGTTAGTTGGAATTAGATCTCCACTAGCTAATCTTTTCTTTGCCTCTTTTATCTCATCCTTGTATTGAGGCAACCATTCTTCTTGAGCAACTAGCATTTCATCAATCATTTGCCATACTTCAGGAGGATTACAAACTGCTCCCGTAAGTGGATCCATTAATGCTGCTTGTTTTAGTAAAGTTGCATCACCTGCAACCGCTGCTTCTACAGCAAGCTTTTGTACCCATATAGATTGTGAACATACCGCTGCACAACCAAGTGGTAAGTCTCCCACTTTAGGAACAGAGATTCCATTTCCATCTACATAACAAGGTACCTCAACTATACTTTCATCTGGAAGATTAGTAATGCAACCTTCGTTTACAACATTAAAGTGTCCACGATACATCTTTCCTGTTTCTAGTGCTTCAATAATATAAGAACAATGCTCAAGACTTCTGTCACTGCCATCATATCTCTTAGGATCTTCAGCTAATATTTTTGGATATTCTGTTTCAAACCAGTCTCGCTCTTCTCTTGTTTGACGTAAATACCCTCCTGTTTCTCCGTTAATCCATACATCCAAACTAATCCAGTCTTTAATCTCATCTGGTCTTTTTCTATACCATGCAAGATATTCTGAAAGATGACCATTTGACTCAGTTGAGTAATATCCAAACCTCTTTAAAACGTCAATTCGAACTTTTTCCTGTTCACTATACTTTTCATGTTTCTCATAGCCTTCAAGAAGTTTGTCTCGTAATTCCACTCCATTATGCTTAATAGAAATATACCAAGTTTGATGATTAATACCAGCACATATAACATCTAGTTCTTCTCTAGGTATACCTAAAACTTCTGCGATTTGTTGCTCACCGTGTATTTCTCCGTGGCACAGACCAATAGTCTTTACCTTGCCATATTTGTTACAAGCCCAAGTTGCCATTGCATTTGGATTAGAGTAATTAAGTAAAATTGCATCAGGTGCTGCAACCTCTCTAATATCCTTACAGAATTCAAGTAACTCAGCTATAACACGCTGACCATACATGATTCCTCCAGTACAGAGTGTATCACCAACACATTGGTCTACTCCATATTTTAATGGGATTTCTATATCTAGTTCAAATGCTTCTAAGCCGCCAATCCTTACACAATTAATTATATAATTGGCATCTTTAAAAGCTTCTCTTCTATCTAGTGTTGCATTAATCTTAATTGGCACTCCATTAGCATCCAAATCTCTTTGACAAAGATCTGTAACTTTTTGTAGGTTATCTTCATTTATATCCGTAAAGGCTACTTCAGCAGAATGAAATTCTTTAACAGACATAATATCTGTAAAAAGCGTTCTTGCAAAAACTAAGCTACCCGCTCCTATTATAGCTATTTTCATTGTTTGCTCCTTTTTAATGATTATAATAAGAATTCAGTAACATTTAATTCTTCATTTTTACCCAGTTTCAATTGATATGTTTTTTCTTTATAAACTAGCTCAGTTGAAATATCATTCTTTGCATATACTATACATTCAGTTAAGTTGCCATCCTTCCAACTAATATCTATTTCCGCTCCACCTACTATACAAATACCTTTAATATGTCCACTATCCCATGCCTTAGGTAGGGCCGGTAATAGTAGGGTACGATCAGCATTACTTTGAACAAGCATTTCTACTATACCTGCTGTTGCTCCAAAGTTTCCATCAATTTGAAATGGTGGATGATTATCAAATAGATTAGGAAGTGTAGATTTTGAATATAAAGCAATTAAGTTTTCATATGCTTCTTCTCCATCCCACAATTTAGCATAGAGATTTATAATCCATGCCCTACTCCATCCTGTATGACCACCACCGTGAGATAGTCTTCTCTCTAAGGTTACTTTAGCAGCCTCTGCAAGGTCAGGATTATTATCTACAGTAATCTGGTCTGAAGGATGCAAGCCATATAGATGGGATATGTGTCTGTGGCCTTTTTCAACTTCTTCATAATCTTCAGCCCATTCCATAATTTGACCATATTTTCCAATTTGAGTTGGTACTAACTTAGTTATGGCTTCTTTTATCTGATTATTCATTTCATCATCAACTTCAAGAACTTCTGCAGCTTCTATACATTGACTAAATAAGTCTCTTAGTATTTGATTATCCATAGTTACGCCACTTGTGTTTGCTCCTGTTTCACCATTTGGTAATATAAATATGTTTTCAGGTGATACAGAAGGACATGTTTTTAGATAACCTTCATCTTCAACAAGAAAGTCTAAGAAGAATTCTGCAGATTCTCTCATTATAGGAAATGCTTCTTTTAAAAATTCTTTATCCCCAGTATATTGGTAATGAGTCCAAAGATGTGTACAAAGCCATGCCGCACCCATAACCCAATATGAAGAAGTATTCCATATGTCTTGTACTGCTGTATCTGCCCACATATCTGTATTATGATGGGCTACAAATCCTTTACAGCCATACATTTCTTTAGCAGTTTTTCTTCCATTTGGAACCATTCTTTTTATTAGGTCAAAAAGAGGTAAATGACATTCTGATAAGTTACAAGTTTCAGCAGGCCAATAATTCATTTCTGTATTGATATTTATGGTATACTTTGAATCCCAAGCAGGCTTCATATCCTTGTTCCAAACACCTTGTAAGTTAGCAGGTAAAGAACCTGGTCTACTAGATGATATTAATAAGTATCTACCATAGTCAAAATATAACTTTGACATACCAACATCTTCTTTTCCATCTTGTATGTTTTTCAAACGCACATTTGTTGGAAGATCTTTGAAATCTTCATTACCACTATCAAGCTCAAATTCTACCCTCTTATAAAGATTTTGATAATCTTCAATATGGCGTTCTTTTAACTTGTCATAAGACATTTCCATAGCCTTATCTATTGTTGCTTCAATTTCTTCTTGGAGATTTTCCATCCTAAATGTTGTTCCTGCAGATAAATATAAGGTTACCTCATCTGCATTGTCTACTATTAAATGCTCTCCTATAACCTTTACATCTCCACCTTTGCTTGATGCTTTTAGTATCATAGCAAAATCAGAGCCACCTTTACCTAGATTACCTCCTAGCATTATTCCATTATTTCCTACTTGCTTAACATAATCATAAAAGCGCTCTCTAGTTAATAGGGCATCAAAACTGATTTTGTCTTTTCCTTTTGTAGTTAAATGCATAACAAGAACATGATCAGGTTCTGATATAAATGCTTCACGCTTATATGTGTTACTATCTGTTTTAAAGCTACTAGTATATATTCCTTCATCAAGGGATAGGCTTCTTAAATACTCATCCTTTTTATAATCTGAACTTAAGTCAAAACTAAGATGCAAATCACCTAATGACTGATAAGGTCGTTGACTTTGGGGAGTACCAGATAAACTGTATTCCATCAGTTTCTCTGCTTTAGCAATTTCCCCATCTAATAGGAGTCTTCTTATCTCATCTAGGTTTTCCCTTGCATTTGGATTGTTACGTTCTTGAGGTCCACCATACCATACACTATCTTCATTAAGTTGAATATGCTCTTCTACTACCCCTCCAAAGATCATTGCACCTAATATTCCATTACCTAGGGGAATGGCTTCTTCCCATACTTTCGCTGGTTCTTTATACCACAGTTTACTCATTTGCTACCTCCAAATAATATAATTAATTTAATCTAAAATACCCTTAATTAGATTGTTTTTCATTGCTAATCCTCTATCATATTTTGTTTCTAATGATATATATTTCCCTT
>CAZXSM010000059.1:1556-12583 GCA_964643255.1 uncultured Lachnospiraceae bacterium | reverse complement strand
TTTAGTATATAGATTGTTACTTTTAAGAAATCGTCAGGAGGACAATTTATTTAATGATAAAACTTGAGAACATTTCAAAAAGTTTTGATAAAAACAAAGTAGTGAAAAATATTTCATTAGAAATTGAAAAAGGAGATTTTGTTGTTTTAATAGGACCAAGTGGTTGCGGGAAAACTACTACATTAAAAATGATTAACAGGTTGGTAAAACCAACATCAGGTCGTATTACTATTGAAGATAAGGATATCTCTAAGACAGATCCAATTAAGCTTAGAAGAAAAATAGGTTATGTTATACAGCAAACTGGACTTTTTCCACATATGACAATAAAAGAAAATATTGAAATAATTCCTAGAGTTGAAGGAATTGATGAAGAAACAATTAACGAACTTACAGAAGAATTAATTGAATTAGTAGGATTGGAAATTGAATATTTAGATAGATACCCTAGTGAACTATCTGGAGGCCAACAACAAAGAGTTGGTGTTGCTAGAGCTTTTGCCTTAGATCCAGATATAATTTTAATGGATGAGCCATTTTCAGCAGTTGATCCAATTACTAGGACTGTACTACAAGATGAATTGGTTAGTTTACAAGCTAAAGTTAAGAAAACAATTGTATTTGTAACCCATGATATTAGGGAAGCTATTAAATTAGCAGATAAGGTATGCTTAATGAATGACGGAGAAATTGTTCAATATGACACACCTGAAAATGTATTAAAGAATCCTGAAAACCAATTTGTTAATGATTTCGTTGGTGATAATAGAATTTGGCAATCCCCTGAATATATACGAGCAAAAGATATTATGATAGATGACCCAATTATCTGTTCCTTAGATTGTACAATTGATGAGGCAAAGTTCCTAATGGGATCAAAACAAATAAACACCTTGATGGTTATTGATAATGAAACAGGTAAATTACATGGTGTTGTAAGAAAAGACCACCTTCAACATTCAAAAAATGGTGACGGACCAATAAGTGATATTATGATATCAGATTATATATTCACAAATCCTAATGATTCAATAGTTGATGTATTAAAAGAAGTTAATAAATATGAAATCTCCAATATACCAGTAGTTGATAAGAAGAAAAAACTACAAGGCTTAATAACTAAAAGTAGTTTAGTAGAAACACTTAGCAAACAGTATATTGAAGATGAAGGGGAGGTATATTAATTGGAAATCTTACGAGGATTTATAAATTACGTAGTAAATAATGCAGATCAAATCCTATCACTAACCTTAGACCATATTAGACTTACTTCTGTTGCTGTTATTATAGCAGTTGTTTTAGGTGTTCCTATTGGAATTATTATATCCTATTTTAAAAAGGCCAGTAAACCAGTAATAGGGGTTGCAAATGTTATACAAGCAATACCAAGTATGGCTCTACTAGGACTTTCTATTCCACTACTAGGAATTGGAGTATTACCTGCTGTAACAATGGTAGTTCTATATTCTTTACTACCTATAATTAAAAATACTTACACAGGAATATCAAATATAAATGAAGATACCCTTGAAGCGGCTAAAGCTATTGGTCTTACAAAGATGCAAGTTTTAACAAAAGTACAAATACCTTTAGCATTACCAGTAATTATGGCAGGAGTTCGTGTATCTTCTGTTACTGCTGTTGGACTTATGACTATGGCAGGATATATTGGCGCAGGAGGCCTTGGTTTCTTGGTTTTTTCAGGAATAAGTACAACAAATAACTACCAAATTATAGCAGGTGCTATACCAGCATGTATACTTGCCTTATTAGTTGACTATATATTTGGTTTGGTTGAAGACCTTGTTACTCCTGTAGCTTTACAAGAAGGATTAAATCAGCCAAAAGATGAACTGGAAAAGTCTAACAGAAACAGAAAAGCTATTCTTGTTGTAACTGTAGCTGTAATTGCAGGTTTATTTATTGTAAATGGTGTAAAAGACAATATGAATAGATCAGACAAAAAGATTACTGTAGGTGGTAAAGACTTTACTGAACAGTATATTATGACTCATATGATGTCTGACTTAATTGAAGGGAATACAGATATTCAAGTTGACAGAAAGGTTAACTTAGGAGGAACCCAAGTTTGCTTTAATGCAATATCTAATGATGAGATTGATCTATATCTTGATTATACTGGTACAATATATGGTGATACCTTAAGTTATCCACCTAATAGCGATATGGATGAAGTTTATAATACTGTTAAAGAAGACTTGAAAGAACAATATGATATAAATATATTAAAACAGATGGGCTTTAATAATACCTTTGCTATTGGAGTTACTCAAGAAGTAGCTGAACAATATAACTTAGTTACTATTAGTGACTTAGCTAAGGTTTCTAATAACCTAACACTAGGTGCAGGTCTTGAATTCTTAAATCGTGAAGATGGCCTTATAGGATTAGAGAGAACATATGACATCGAATTTAAAGATGAAGTTGGCTTAAATGGTGCTAATAGATATCTTGCTATTGCAAATGGTGAAACCCAAGTACTAGACGTGTTTGGTACAGATGGACTTATTGAAAAATACAATATTGTTGTTTTAGAAGATGATCAATACTTCTTCCCACCATATTATGCAGTACCTTTAGTTAGACAAGAAACAATTGAAGAATATCCTGAAATTGTACCTCTTCTTGAAGAACTAGGTGATATCTTAGACGATGATGTTATGATATCATTAAACTATCAAGTTGATGAATATCAAAGGGATCCTGCACAAGTTGCAAATGAGTTTTTAGTTGAGCAAGGACTAATTGAGTAAAAATATATAAGAAATTAACTAATCAATATATATGTAATATGAGGAAGTGGCTAGATAAGTATATCTAGCCACTTCCCGATTTATTATAGGTTTTCATTTTTCAAAGCATCTATTATATTTTCATTTTTTACTTTTCTCATTGAATATATCATACTTACAAATACCACAAAAAATACAGTAAAGATACTTATTATTATACTTCTTACTGGTAGATAAAAATCTGTGTGGACTCCATGCTTAAAGATCTGGTAAATTAAATATGTGACTAAAACAGAAGCAGGTATTCCATAAAGTAAAGCTTTTAATCCATAGAAGATAGATTCAAAGTTTAACATTTTGTTGAAACCGCGACTAGTCATACCAACTGACTTTAACATGGCAAATTCTCTTCTACGCAAGTTAATATTGGTACTTATTGTGTTAAAAACATTTGCTATAGTTATAAGAGACATTAAAATTATGAATCCATAGGCAAACACATTTATAATTGTAATTACATTTCTTATTGTTTCAGATTCATCATATGCGTTGTAAATATACATTCCTGTATGACCTAGATCTGTTTCATCAAATATCTTTTCAATTTCATCCTCTGAATCATAAGGACTAGTAGATTTGAAAAACATGGAATAACCATATTTATAGATATCATTTTCATCAAATTTATTACTATTTAAAATAAAATCATCTAGGCTTTCTTCATCATATATCATTACTACTCTTCCCCTAGAAGCATATTCTGGGGCGCCTGGAGGGGTTTTTTCTGCAAATGCTCTAACAGTTACAGGTATTTTAACAGATTTACTTTCTAAACCTTCCCCAGTTTCTAAAATTTCATCTATTTCTGCTTGACTTCTAGGGAGGACCTTTTCTAAAACAAGGTTTATTTCACTATTATCCTTAAATATATTATCATTCATATATAACTCTTGTTCATCGTCATAATAATGTTGTTTATCAAGAATAATAGCACTTATTTGGTTAGAATTCTGAATTGTTTCTTTATTTAAGTTTAGCTCATCTAGATAGCTTATAAATCTGTCATGATTTATACTATAGAGTTCAACTTCTATAGGCAGGTCATCACCATCATTAACAGAAGCTCCATTTATAAAACCTTCCTCTAAAACTCTTGAATAAAAGTCAGGTTTAACTTGGCCTTTATTAAGATGAGTCATGGCATAACCAAACATTTTTTGTATAGACCCATCTGAAATCGTGTCTAAATCCATAATCTTCTTGTAGGCCTTTCTATGGTTATCATTTAACTCTTCATCAAACAAGTGTAATTGCAAATCATAATTAACAACCTGAAAAGCGTTTTCTACAGAATCAGATAGGTACATGGATACTGAAGATGCACTTATAAAAAGAAGTATAGATATAAAAAGAGAAAATACAGTACTTCTATATCTCTTCTTATTGCGTTTTAAGTTTTTAAGAGCCAAGTCACCTTCTATGCCAAATAGTTTTCTTGTTAATTTAAATGTTTTAACATTTTTAGAAGATAATTTTATATCTGAAGTTTGTCTTATAGCATCTAAAGTTGATGATTTTTTAGACCGCTTAGCTGGTATATAAGCAGATATTAGGATTGTGATTAAACTCAAGATAATAGCTGCAATTATAGAAGGACCAGATACATGTAGACTTAAACTTACAGGGAAGTCGTCTCCTAGCATACTTGCAAAGTTGTTTTCCAAAAAATGTATAGTTATTCCGATTCCAATAATTCCTGAAAGAATACCTATAGGTATGCCAATTATAGCAATAAATAATGCCTCACTTAAAACTGAGTTTGTTATTTGTTTCTTGGTGGCCCCTACACTTGATAGAAGGCCAAATTGTTTTGTTCTTTCACTTATTGATATGGAAAATGAGTTGTAGATTAAAGCTATAGATCCTATCATTATAAGGGAAACTACAATTCCTATAAGACCATAAAGGACAATGTTAAAGCCAGAGACAAGGCTTGCACCTTCATACATAAGAACCGTATTATTAAAATCAATTGAATAAACTTGATACTTGTTGTGAAATTCCTTATCTATATCAAAAACCTTTCTAGGGTTTTTCATATTAACATATATAGAAGCATCAAAATTTTCATAAGCTAAACCAAGGCTAGATTCATCTAAAAGGGTAAGTATGCTATAGCCTGGAGCAGAGAATTCCTCAATTTCATATGGATAACGCTCATAAAAGCCTACAATAGAAAATGTCCTACTACTACTACCGCTCTCTTTAAAATCTTCAGCTTTTCCATCTTGTTCATGGTTAAAGGGATTATTTTGATTCAAGTTATGACCATCTATTGTTCTATTGCCAATTTCTAGACTTATTGAATCACCAAGCTTATATTCAACCCCACCATTATATGAAATGTGATTAGGAATTACTACTTCATTGGCATTTTTAGCTAGTCTCCCTTCAGACAAATGGATTGGCAATATATCCATAGCATTATTATCTAATTCCATGACATAAAGATAGGGTTTATATTCGTTAACTCCCAGGCCTAGATCAGTTTTATTTCCATTTCTTTCAACTGATACATTATCTAGTAAGGCATAGCCACCACCTTTTGCAATAGATACTTTACTAAACCGATTATCATTTATTATATTGTCAAGATATTCAGTAGTGGTAATATCTATCTTAGCATGCCAGTCACCTGTTCCCGATATAGCATAATCTAGTAAAAGGTTTTGTATACTTGAAGCAAATGTGGTAACAGCTGTAATCATAGCTGCAGATAATATAACGCCAATAATTGTAACAATGGTTCTGGTTTTATTCTTTTTTAAAGTCCTAAGTGTGACCTTGTTCATTATATTCATGCTAAAGCCACCTCGCCATAAGCATGTAATAATATGTATATCATGCTTTAATCACCTCATCCCTAGCGATTTTACCATCTTCAATACTAATAAGTCGGTCTGCCTGAAGGGCAATTCTCTCATCATGAGTTATAAGAAGAAGGGTTTGGTTATACATTTGATTATATAATTTAAGTAAAGAAACTATTTCTTCGCTATTCTTACTATCAAGGTTACCTGTAGGTTCATCAGCTAGAACAAGGGCAGGACTATTAATAAGGGCACGGCCAATAGACACCCTTTGTTGTTGGCCTCCTGATAATTCATTAGGTAGGTGGTTAATTCTATCTGTAAGCCCTAAAGAACTAATGATTTCATTTAAGTATTCCTCATCTTCTTCTCTCCCATCTAACAATAATGGAAGGGTAATGTTTTCTTTAATATTAAGTACAGGTATTAGGTTGTAAAATTGATAAATAAGTCCTATTTGCCTACGCCTAAATATAGCTAATTGTGACTCATCAAGACTATATATATCTGTATCTTCAACAAAGACTTTTCCTGAAGTTGGAAAGTCAACTCCACCTATAATGTGAAGTAGGGTAGACTTACCAGAACCAGAAGGTCCTACAATCGCAACAAACTCTCCCTTATCTACTGAAAAAGATACATCATCAAGGGCTTTGACACTAGTTTCGCCTTTACCGTATGTTTTTGTGAGATTTTCAACTCTTAATATTTCCATATATTCCTCCTATATTACACTAAGGATAGCTTTAAATAGCATTCTGTCATAGAGACTCAGACACATTATTCGGCGGATTTCAATTATAATTATGCCATACTTAATGTATTTAACAACTAATTTCAAGATTATATATATATTAGCAAATTAAGCTTACAATTAGGTGACTGTATTATTACAATTTAGTCACTTAAGGGGTAATTATAAAGCATCTGAAAAGACTTGAAAATATTAAAAGCTCTAAAGCTATTGCCTTAGAGCTTGAATAATTAACTTTAATTATATTTCAAAGGTAAAACAATACTATCATTAATTGATTTAGATACTTCTGCATCTGATTTATACCACCGATTTATACAATCGAATATAAAAGGTACTTCCCCTACCAAGCTCACTTTCTACAGTAATATCTCCACCTTGTTTTTGAATAATACTTCTAGACATGGAAAGGCCTATTCCAACGCTGTCATTAGATGAATTCTTTCCACGGTAAAACCTTGTAAATATATGGGGTAAGTCTTCTTTTTCTATTCCTACTCCCGTATCCTTAATTTTAATCTCAGAATATAGAGGATTATCACTTGCTGTGATCTCTAGATGACCACCATTATTAGTGTGTTCTATACAGTTTTTCAAAATGTTAATTATAGCCTCTATAGTCCAGTGTTTATCACAATATATAATGTTTTCTCCACCACTTACCAGATAGGTGATTTCTCGAATTTCTAAAGGAATCAATAATGGTTCAAGAGAGGATACTATTAAATCATCTGCAAGTACAGATTCTTTTTTCATTTCTATAACACCTGTATCAAGTTTAGAAATAGTTAATAGTGATGCAACAAGCCATTCTATACGTTTTAACTGTGATGATATCTTGGATGTAAATTGTTTGCGTTTTTCAATTGGTAAGTTTTCATCTTTAAGTAAGTCAGTCATAACCATCATTGAAGTAAGAGGGGTTTTAAGTTGATGAGATATATCAGCTAATTGATTTGATAAAAAAAGCTTGTCATCTTTTAACTTTTCATTATATTCAGAGAGCATGGTTGTAACTTTATATATTTCATTTTTTAAGATACTAAGCTCTCCTTCTTTATTATCTCTAATATCTAGAGAATGTTCTCCTTGACGAATCTTTCTTAGATATTCAGATAATTTCTCTATTTGCCTATAGCGATAAAGTGTAAATATTACAAATATAATTGTTAATAAGAGGCCTTGAAATAATATGAGCAATACTACTTGAGGTGAAATTAATGACCCGATAATTAGAGATATAAATATAATGATCGTTGTTAATACCAATATTCTATTAATTTCTTTGTTTCTTAATAACATAATGATTTACTCCCCTGTGGTTCTATATTTGATAGCCTATACCTCTTACAGTTTTTATAATAGTAGGATTTTGTGGATCATCTTCAATTTTTTCTCTTAATCTTTTTATATAAACAGTTAGTGTATTACCATTTACAAAATCTCCTGATACATCCCAGATGCTTTCTAGAAGCTGATCTCTAGAGAGGACCTGGCCTTGGTTTTGCAAGAGTGTTAGAAATAATCGGTATTCTAATGCTGTCAAGTATAGGTCTTCGTCATTCTTTTGTATCTTTGCTTCCTTTAGATTAACGGTGACATTATCAATCCTTAAAATATCAGAGTTGCTATCATTACCACCTTTGCCAGACCTTCTTAATACACTTTTAATTCTAGAATGAAGTTCTCTAATTCTAAAGGGTTTGCTTATGTAATCATCAGCCCCCATGTCAAGCCCCATTACTGTACTGCCTTCATCATCCCTGGCAGTTAGAAAAATAACAGAAGTATCACTTGTTTCTTTAATTGTTTTGCAAAGATCATACCCACTACCATCTGGTAATGAAATGTCTAAAATAGCAAGGTCAAACTTCTCTTTATTAAGGGCTTCCAAAGCGGAAGCTTTAGTATAAGAGCAAGTAAGCAAAAAACCCTCTTCTTTTAGATAATACTCTAAACCTTCTGTTATTGCCCTATCATCTTCTACTAATAAAATCTTGCTACTTAAGGGTTGCGAATTTTCTTCTGTTTTATTCATTATATCTACACTCCTAATTGTTACTGATTGCTAAACTTTTAAATTGAATGTTACATTATACAAATTATAACATTTATTGTTAACAATACAAATAGGTATCGTATATATAAGTCTTACATAATATCTGCCACATCGTTAACATTTATCTAAGTCTTACATAATATCTGTTACACCATTTACATTTACCTGTTCATTTTCATCAAGAGGAACAAGAATATGTTTTACACCGTCAATATATTGAGCTTTGATTTGGTCTACTTTCTCTGGTTTAACACGTAAAACAACATCAAACTCACCATCTATGTTATCTTTTACAGCCTTTTTAGTCTCTTCTAATTCTTCTTCTAGAACTTCAACTTTATCCATAAGAGCAATTTCAACCTTACGTTTTTCGTTTTGTTCTAGAACCTTCTTATCTAGCAAATGGTTAGCTACAGGTGGTTGGTTACTAAAGTTTTCATCATAGGCGGCTTCAATTTTATCAGTTATCTCTTGTGGAACAGAGCTCTTTGTTAAGATATCACGGACAGAATCATTAGTTAAAAATGCAGGCTCTTCTTCAGGTGATTCTGATAATGCTTCATGCTCTTCTACAAGCATACTAATACTTTCTTGTATATCACTATAGATCTTTTCCTCCTGGTCAGAGTCAATTGCAGCAGCCTTAATAATACTATGAAAGGTCTTTTTCTCCTCAGCAGCTGTTAGTTTAGAAGGACATCCTAAGGCTAATTCTATTAATTCTTTATGAGGCTCTAGGGGTCTTCTTGTATAATACATTAGACTATGAATATCTGAACTACGGTCAGTAAATGCAGGAAAGACAAAGCCAATATCAGGATTACTCACTACCCAGTCACGATGGCGTGGCCCAATCCTGTTTTCATCTTCAAGATAACCAAGTCCCGGTTTTGATAGGTCAACGGGGCATATTGCGCAAATGATATATTCATAAACTTCTTCTGACTCATCTAGATTTAAGTTGTCAGATGTTTTCTTGATAACATCATAAGTATCATGAAATAACAGAATCAAATAATTACCTGTATAATCATAGCTATCTATAATAAGTTGATAAAACCTATCTAGAAGTTCTTGGTCCTTTAATTTACTTTCTTTAAGATCCATTAAGAACTTTTGCTTTCCATCTGTAAACTCCTCTTCTAGTGGAAACTCAAGTTCAAGTAGATTATTACCAAGTCTTCCTGATAAGGTTTTTTTGGCAATTGCAAGATATTTATCAAATTCGTCATCTTCTAGATTTAAAAACATCTCATCTATATTTAATATAATATCTTTGTCCGAATTTACATAAGCTCCACACATTTTAGTAATTGAACAATTAGATTTATTTAGTTGTTTTCTTAATTCATTTATATCTTTCTTATTCATATTTTCTCCTGATTCTTATATGTATTTAATTTTAATGTCAATGCCAGCTATCATTATAAATCAAATTAACAATAATTTGAAGTCAGAAAGAGCTAAAAATAAGCTAAATATTCTTCAACTCATTTTATTCTGATTAAATACTTCTTCTACTCTCTTACTACTAGCATGTTAAGCTTATATTATTACCTTAAAATAGTCGATATACCTATATGCTAATCATATAACAATGTTAGTATTATGGTAAACGGATTAAAATGTTTGATTTGTTAGAGATTATAATTAGAATACAATGTAATAATCTTTTAAATAATCATATTTCTGTTATACTTAACCTTAAGGACTTAGTTACTATTAATCCCAATGTAAAACATTAAAAAGTAGTAAAATTATTTATGAAAAACCATATTATTTAAATGGACATATATATCTAAGAAAAGATGGGGGAATAAGACAAATGACTAGTAAGTTAACTAATGCAGAAAGATTTGTAAATACATATAACAGACTAGATAGCTACATGAGAAAAGAGGTAAAAACAGATAATTATATTGGGCATTCATCTTTAATTGATTTAATGGTAAATCAAGGATATAGTAGCGTTGCAAGATATACTGATATATTAAAACAATTTGCTAAACTAAGAAATGCAATCGTTCATAATCCAAAAGATCATGAATCATATTCCATTGCAGAACCTCATGATAGTATAGTACAAGAATATGAAAATATATATAATCAGATTAAAAACCCACCTCTTGCTATTGAACAATTGGCAATACCAAGTGGTAAGATATATACCACATCTCTTGATTCAAATGTTTTAGAAGTAATTGATAAGATGAAAAAAAATCATTACACTCATGTTCCTATACTAGAGAATGATATACTTGTTGGTGTCTTTAGCGAGAATACAATATTCTCATATGTTGCCGAAAACCATATGATTCTTGTTGAAAATGATACAAAGATTTGGGAATACTCTAAATTTACACCTATACATAAACATACAAATGAATTATTCATGTTTGCCCATAGAGGCAGTACTGTCTTTGAAATTGAGGATATATTTAGAGAACAGTATAAAGATAATAAAAGAGTGGAGTCTGTTTTTATAACTGAAAATGGTAAGGAAAATGAAAAGATATTAGGTTTAATAACTCCTTGGGATGTGGCTACTTATGATGATTAAAATTATTTATTAAATAATAGACACTTAGGTT
>CAZXSM010000059.1:0-1456 GCA_964643255.1 uncultured Lachnospiraceae bacterium | reverse complement strand
TTTTTGATTATTTGTCATAAAAAAAGCTAGCAAACACCTGGAATATGAGTGTTTGCTAGCTTACTAGAAAAAAATAAAATTATATTATTATTTAATTGTCATTTACTTATTCTAAAGTTTCAGGAATATCAGGTAACATATCAAAACCTACCTGTAATTCTTCATCACTTGGTATATTATCGACCATAGATCCTTCTAAATATGCTTCATAGGCAGTTAAATCAAAATATCCAGTTCCAGTAAGGCCAAACAAAATTGTTTTACCTTCACCTGCTTCTCTGCATTTGATAGCTTCATTTATAGCGCTATATATTGCATGAGCACTCTCTGGTGCAGGAAGAATTGATTCTAACTTAGCAAATTGGATAGCAGCCTTAAATACATCTGTTTGTTTAACTGATACAGCCTCCATATATCCATCATTATAAAGCTTGGATAGGATTGGATTCATACCATGAAATCTTAAGCCTCCAGAGTGGTCAGCAGATGGAATAAATTGGCCTCCTAAGGTATACATTTTAGCAAGAGGTGTAACCTTACCAGTATCACAATAATCATACTCATATCTACCCCTAGTTAGTGTAGGACATGAAGCAGGCTCAACAGCGATAAATCTGGTACTTGTTTTGCCAAGTAATTTATCTTGCATAAATGGTGCAATTAAGCCACCTAGATTAGAACCACCACCTGCACAACCAATAACTATATCAGGATATTCGTCTAACAATTCCATGGCCTTCTTAGATTCAAGTCCAATAATAGACTGGTGGAGCAAGACTTGATTAAGGGCAGAACCTAGGCTATAACGACTATTAGGACTTGTAGTAGCCTTTTCAACAGCCTCAGATATAGCACAACCAAGGCTACCACTTGTATTAGGATTCTTTTCTAATATTTGGCGACCTACTTTAGTGGTATTACTTGGACTTGGAACAACCTCAGCATCAAACACCTTCATAATAGACTTTCTAAAGGGCTTTTGTTCATATGAAGACTTTACCATATAAACAGTTAAATCAATACCATAGTAAGCACAAGCCTCTGCAAGAGCTGTACCCCATTGGCCTGCCCCTGTCTCGGTAGTTAGGTGAGTAATTCCTTGTTCTTTAGCATAATATGCTTGGGCAATGGCTGAGTTTAATTTATGACTTCCTGAAGTATTATTGCCTTCAAATTTAAAATATATCTTAGCTGGTGTATCAAGGGCTTTCTCAAGATTATAAGCTCTTACTAGTGGAGAAGGTCTATAAATTTTATAATATTCTAATATCTCATCTGGAATGTCGACGTATCTTGTATCATCATCAAGTTCTTGTTTAACAAGTTCTTTACAAAATATAGCTTCTAAATCTTCAGCTTTTGCTGGCTTCATTGTAGCTGGGTTTATCATAGGCTCAGGCTTTTCCTTCATATCAGCCCGCAAGTTATACCACTGTTTTGGAATTTGATCTTCTGT
>CAZXSM010000058.1:0-12854 GCA_964643255.1 uncultured Lachnospiraceae bacterium | reverse complement strand
ACCATACCCCTTAAAGTTAACAAGAAAAACAAGTAGCTGAAAAACTTTAAGGGATATGGTCTTTATTAATAGTATGTAATTTAAAACTAATCTCCTTATTCAAGGGGCTCCCATGCAAGCCCTAATAAATGCACAGTAATATTAGCTTTAGTGGTTCTAATATTTACTGTTTCTAACTCTTCATCTTCTATATCATATTTATTAGATATTTTTTCTATTTCCTTCTGTAATTCTGCTTGTAATTCTTCTAACTGGATTTCTAGAGACTCCACATTTTCTTGTGCTTGGCTTATTGACTCGCCACTTTTCATTGCTCGATTTGTACTCTTTAGGGCAGAAGCTGCTTTGTTTATATTGGCTCTACTAGCAACTTTACGACCAAAAAGTGCACCTAGTACAGCTGAACCAAGACTAACCGCTGCATCAACCTTTTTTTGGCTAGACTGAGTGCTTCTTTTTTCAATCTGCTGAAGAGCCTTCCTTAACTTTTCTTCAAGATTCTTTTCTTTACTATTATACTTATCTTTAAGTTTGTCCAGTTCTTCGTCCCTTTTTTCATGAGCTAAGTGTTGTATTCTAATTCTAAAGTCCCTTTCATTTTCCCCTGCTTTTGAGTATTCTTTTAACAAAGGACTTCTATATAATTTAAGGGGTAAGTCAGTTCTTATATACTGGGTAAAAAGTTTTTCCCACTGCTTATAATTTTTAGGATTAGATGCTGCACTTGGAAGATCGCCATAAGTTGCACCTTTAACTGGTTCATTTTCAAGGTCATCTAAATCTATATCAAGAATTTGGCTATCTGACCAATCTACAGGAAGAGGCCCGTCTTTAATACTTGTTGCTAATATATAATCTACAGTTTCAGAAACATTATATTTCTTACTATCATAAAACACTTGTCCACCACCTATAACTGTAGGAACATATATAATATCATCTCCATTTCCTCTTATAGGCAAGTATACTTGCTTGATCTCTGGAGGCACTTGTGGTCTAGTTGGTAATTGGGAACTTTCCTCATCTACATTTACATTTTCTAATGCCTGGTCTTTAGTTTGACTGGTAATTGTTTCTTTTTCAGGCTTAGCTACTCCTATCTCTATACTTTCCTTATCCGGTGTTAGGGACTCTATTTGCCTGCTTGTAAGTGGTCCTGCTAGGTAAGACATGGTCCATCTTGTAGAAAATATAATCGGTTGGTCTTGGTGAACATTATGTAAATAGAACATCCTACTTCCTAGGCCTGATAATATTTCTCCTATTCGTTTTTTATTAAAGTCACTACCTGCTAAAGCTCCCTCTAAACCATCTAAAACTCTATCTTTATCTCTTGCCGTCTGTAATCTTCCAATAAACCAAGTACCACAGTTAGAAAGTGCCTTATAGTCTAAATCTACTGGGTTTTGTGTGGATAATAAAAGTCCAAGTCCATAAGCCCTGGCTTGCTTTAATAAAGTAAGTAATGGAGTTTTTGATGGTGGATTTGCTGTTGGAGGCAAATAACCATAAATCTCATCCATATATAATAATGCTCTTAAACTACTTGTTCCTGGCTGAGTCCTAACCCAGGATAATATTTCATTTAGTAGCATAGTAACAAAAAACATTCTTTCACTTTCTGATAAATGTGCAATGGAAAATATTGATATCTTAGGCTTTCCATCTACTGTATATAAGAAGTTTTTAATATTAAGAGGTTGTCCTTCAAGCCATGACTTAAAACTTGGTGAAGCTAGTAAGTTGTTAAATAATATAGCTAAATCAAATCTGTTTTTAGAAGGATAGAAATTGTCTAGATTCATGACTCCTATTTTACTAATAGGTGGATTTTGAATAGCCTCAATTAATATTGGAAGGTCAATTGACATATCTTTATCCCAATAATATTCTAATATGTTTGCAATTAATACATGTTCTTTACTTGTTAGTGAGTCTTCACTAATACCAACTAGAGAAAGCAAACTTGTAGTAGTTATTTGGATTCTATCAGAATATGCTTCTTTATTTTTCTTAACTTCATCACTTGGTGGGTCAAAGGAACGAAGCACAGATACATTAAGGCCTGAGGAACTTCCAGGTGTATATATATTTATTTCAACTTTATTCCTCAAGTTTTCTATTCGTTTTCCATCTTGTCCCCATTCTTCTAAGCCTTGTTTCCATATTTGTGCTTGCTTTTCTGCATATTCATCTGGAGTGAATCCTTCTTTCTCAGCATCCCGACCATTTACCCATGGACGAAAATCCTCAGCCTTCAAATCTGGAAATGTTAGTTTTAAGTTGCCTATATCACCCTTTGGATCAATAGCTATAACAGGAATATTATCCATTGCTGCTTCTTCTATTAAACTAATTCCCAATCCTGTTTTTCCACTTCCAGTCATACCAATAATTACACCATGAGTTGTTAAGTCTTTTGATTTATAAAGAACTAAATCATCTGTAACTTCTTTCTCTTCAAGATCATATTCTTTTCCTAAATAGAATACCCCCATTTTTTCATAATCTTCCATTGACTACATACCTCCTTAGGCTCATTAGATGTCTTTTTATAGATAAAACTATTTACAATTATTATAACATGTTATAATGTTTTTAAATCAACAAAGAATAACCATTTCCTTGTTTGTTATTACCTAGATACTATTTAAATTTAAAGGAGTGATAAATTGACTAACTATAAGATTGACAGTTCTGCTAGAGTTATAGGTGAGACCTATCTTGGAAACAAGGCATATATAGCCCAAGGAACAGTACTTAGAGGCCAGGATGCCCCTATAAAAGTCGGTTCATCTACAATGGTTCTAGAAAAATCTGTTCTTATTAGTACAAAAAACAACCCTCTTACTGTAGGAAGAAAGACCGTATTTGGTCACAAGTGTATAGGAATAGGCACAAATATTGGTGATTTGTGCGAGATTGGTAACGGAGTAATTATGCTTCCAGGCTCTAAGATAGGAAATATGTGTATCTTTGGCGAAGGTAGCTTAATTCCAGAGAATACTCTTATTCCTGATGAATCAGTAGTTGTTGGAAGACCTGCTAGGGTAATAAGAAAACTTACAGATCAAGATAAGAACATGATAAAAAGAATGCGTAGTGGTGATATTTCTATTAAGCCTGGCCAGTTAAATTTATATGATAAGCATGATAATGATAATCTAAGTTATAGAAAGAAAGGTGACAATATGGGTAAGATATATCCCTATAAGGATATATATCCGCAGATAGCAGATACAGCTATTCTTTATGATAGTGCTGAAGTTACAGGTGATGTTATAATTGGTGAAAACACAATAATTGGAGCTGGTGTGAAAATAATTGGCAACTCCCATGGTCCAGTGAAAATTGGAAATAATGTTCAAATCCTTGAGAATAGTGTTCTTCATCTTTTACCAGATAACCAACTAATTATACATGATAATGTAACTATAGGGCCTGGTTGTATAATCCATGGGACAAATATTGGACAAGGCTCTGTCATAGAATCCGGAGCTATTGTCTGTGATAACAGTGTTTTAGGTGAAAACACCCTTGTTAAATCTGGTACATTAGTAAAGCAAAATAGTTCATTTTCTAATAATGTTATACTAGAAGGATATATGGCCAAAGAAGTCGATAAAGTCAGTGGAAACCTAGAACGACCTTCATGGGCTATTACAAATTTATAATCATCTTCTGTTTCAATTATACTATAATTATGTTATTATTAGGAGTATTAATATGGTAATAATGATAATAATTGCAATATATATAATTGAAAATAATTCTCATTAATCTTGAATGAGATAATATAAAGGAGACAAAAATGATAAAATTAATTGTAGATACTACATGTGACTTAAATTCGGATATCACAGATAATTATGAAGTTGGGGTAATTCCTCTAAATATCGTAATTGGTGATAAATCATATTTAGATAATGTGGAAATGACAGCGGATCAAATTTATGAGAAAATGAAACAAGGTATAGTACCTAAAACCTCACAGGCTTCTTATGAGAGTATAACTAAAGCCTTTGACAAGTGTATCGATAATGAGGAAGACTTTATATACTTAGCTTTTTCATCTAAAATGTCTGGAACTTATAACTTCGCAAAAAACATACTTAATACTTATAAAGAAAAATATCCTGAACGTAAAATGGCTATAGTTGATTCAGAAGGCGGTTGCGGTGGCTCATCAATCATGGCAATACAAATACTTAAAATGATTGAGCAAGGGCTTTTTTTTGAAACAATTCTAGAACAAATCGAATTCATGAAAGAAAACATAGTATATTACTTTACAGTTGATGATCTAGAATGGCTAGCTAAAGGTGGAAGGGTTAGTAAACCATTAGGATTTGTAGGAAACAAGCTTAAGCTTAAACCCTATCTTACAGTAAAAGATAGCAAAATGATTGTAACTAGAATCTTTCGTGGTAGTAAGAAGGTTTTTAATCATTTAGTAGAAGATGTTCAAAAAGGAACTGTGAATTTTAAAGATCAAATTATCGGAATAAGCCATTCAAATGATTTAGACAAGGCTTTAGAATTAGAAGAAATATTTAAAAACACTATTGAAGGTTGCAAGACCACAATCTTCCAAATAGGCGGGGTCTTAGGGTCCCATATAGGCTTGGGTGGTGTCGGAATATTCTTCTTTAAAGAAAAACCAAAACACTATCAATTTTAAATATTTATACTAACAAGTATTATATAATCTAAATATTATATTTAATAATGTACTTGAAATAATGTTTTTTAAAAGGCAAGTCTCATACAGAGACTTGCCTTTTTATTAATACTCATTATTTAATTAAAGTAGTAGTATTTAATATTTAATCCACTTATTAAAACTCAGGTATTTCAAGTTCGATTTCTCTGCCAAGTTCTGAAGACTTTGCAATACCGTCAATAATAGCTTGATTATATACAATTTGGCTTGATGGTACTGGTGAAGGCTCGTCATTTTTAATAGCATCTAAGAATGAACGAATTTTCTTGTCAAATAGGCTAGTCTCATCTTTAATTGCAGGTATTTCTGTTTCTACTTGTTCTCCTGCAACTTCATGATAAATCTTAAGGTTTCCACCTACAGTACCATTCCAGTCTTCTGTTGATGGAATTCTAAGGCCACCTTTAGTTCCTAAGATAAGGGTATCTCCAGTAGTATCCATATTCATTGCCCATGCAATCCTGAAGTCTAGTACAATTCCGCCCTCTAATCTGATAAATGCTGCTGCAAAATCATCAACCCCGAATTTATCTGCATATTCAGGATGGCCAGGATATGAAGCTGGGTTTTTACCAAAGAAATCTGATTTGTAACCAGATACAGTAAGTGGTTTTGGATATCCAATTGCATTAAGTACCATATCTAGAGAATAGCAACCTATATCACCTAAAGCACCAAGTCCTGCAGTATCTTCTTCAATAAATGTTGTTCCAAATGGTGTAGGAATACCTCTTCTTCTTCCCCCACCTGTTTGTATATAATAAATATCTCCAAGTTCGCCTGATTCAACAATCTTCTTAATCATTTGCATGTTAGCATCAAATCTTGGTTGGAAGCCTATAGATAGAACCTTGCCACTCTTCTTCTCAGCTTCTACAACTTCAAGAGCTTCTTCTAAAGTAACAGTCATTGGCTTTTCAAGTAATACATGAACACCTCTATCTAGGGCATCAATAGTACATTCTGCATGAGTTGCGTTATAAGTACATACACTAACAGCATCTAATTCAACAGAATCTAACATTTCCTTATGACATGTAAATGTTTTTACATCTGGCATATCATACTTTTCAAAGAATTCCTGTGCTTTACCAGGTACTAAGTCAGCTCCTGCTACTATTTCAACATCTGGCATGTTTAAGTAGCTTTCCATATGTGCTCCAGCAATCCATCCAGTTCCTATAATTCCTACTTTTACTTTCTTACTTGTATCAATTGTAACTTCTTCTTGACTATATTTATAATCATCTAAAATATTATCTGTATTTGCCATCTTTATCCCTCCATATGTTTATATCCTATTAGCTTGTATTTTACTTATCTATAAGCCTTTAATCCTAAAGTCCTAAAGTCCTCAAATATTCTCTACTTCTCTTAGCCGCTTCTAATGGACTACATGTTACTGATTCATCTTGTTCAACAATTAGATATTCAGTTCCTGCTTCTTTTGCAGCTTCTATAATTGATGGGATATCTTGAACTCCTTCACCCAATGGTCTATATTCAAAGCCATTATCTTCAAGACTTGCTTCTTCATCAACGTTTCCATCTTCATCAATCAGAGCATAGACACTACCACTGTTTTTCTTATCACTTACAAAGTCTTTCAAGTGAATTACTGGAGCTCTTCCACTATACTTTTTAATATAGTCTACAGGGTCTACTCCTGCGTAATTTACCCAACAAGTATCAATTTGTGTTTGTAGTAATTCTGCTGGAACACTTTCATATAGCCAATCTAATAAGTATTTTCCTTCATAAGTTTTAAATTCAAAATCATGATTATGATATAGGAATACTATTCCTGCGTCTTTTAATATCTGACCTACTTTAACAAATTCTTCCTTGGTTTGGTCAAACTTGTCACTACCTGCATGTTTGTCCAGGTCCATCCAAGGTACTGCACTGTATTTTGCTCCTATTGTTTGTAGAAAAGCTACTTCTTCTTCAGCGTTGTTTAAAAATACTTCATGGGTTTGATGAACAGAAACACATTCTAAATCATGTTTTTTAAGCAAATCTAATACTTGATCCGCAGTTTTTCCATAATAACCTGCAAATTCAACGTAATCATAACCCATATCTTTTACTTTTTCTAAAGTTTTGTTCATATCCTTTTCCATTTCATCACGGATAGAATATAGCTGTAAACCAATTTTAAAGTCCTTCATAAAATACCTCCCTAGTCAATAATTATATATTAGTTTTTATAACTTCATTATTCTCTGCAGAAACAAATGCCGCTTCCATTACCTTCATTACACGAAGAGCTTGTTCTGGCTTAATTGTAAGTTCTGCCTTACCTTCAATTGCATCTATAAGTTGATCATATACAACTGTTAAATCATCCACAACATCTGTTGGTTCAGAGATATCAATTGTTTCTATAGTATGTTCACTTCTTGGTGCCATAGTTTTTGAAGGTCCTGCCTTAGAATAAACAATTTCTTCTTCCCATTCATCATCAGTGTCTAAGGAATGAATTATTTGTCCTTCACAGTCCCAATCGCCTATGGATAGAGTTCCTTTTTCTCCTAATACATGCCATCTTGGACGCTTAATAAAGTTGTTAGTACCTACTCCAACTAAGCATTTTATACCATTTTCAAATTCAAAGTTAAGAACAAAATTATCTTCAACTTCTTCATATTGAATGTTAATCATTTGGCAGTATACACTTACAACCTTTTCTGGGATCATATACATAATTTGATCAATTAAATGAACTCCCCAGTCTAACATCATTCCACCGCCAAGTCTTTTTAGAGTTCTCCAACCTGTTGGCATACCACGGGAACCTTCAACTCTTGATTCAATAATATAAGGCTTATCTATAACACCTGATTCTACATGTCTTCTCATTAATATGAAGTCTCTATTAGTACGTCTGTTTTGATTAACAGTAAATACTCTCTTATATTTCTTTGCAGCATCCATTATTTCCACAAGCTCTTCTGAGGATAAAGTAACTGGCTTCTCGCATATTACATGCTTTCCTGCAGCTAGAGCATCTATACAGATTTCTTTGTGGACTTCATTTGTTGTAGCAACAAGTACTATATCGATTTCTTCATCATTTAATAAATCTTCTTGGCTATCATAAGCTACAAGTCCAATTTCTTTTGCATATTCTTGTCGGGCATTATTAATGTCATATACACCCTTTACATTTAACCTATTATAATCTGCTAAGTCTTTATGATGGTATGAAGCCATCCCACCAAAACCTATTATTCCTAATGTGTGTACTTTATTCATGTCTCTTCCATCTTTCTATTTAAATATTTATTTTTTTTCTGTTTAGATATTTTAGTTGTTTTAAAATTATTATCTAGAGACTCAATTGTTTAAACTATGCCCACCACATATCGCCTGCATCATCATAAATCAGTACTTCTTTTAAGAATTCTACAGCTTTTTCAAGACCTTCTTGTGGTGACATTAATCCGTCTTCATGTTCAATACTAATTGCTCCATTATATCCTGTAAGTCTAAGCATACTAATCATATCATTCCATTCTTCTTTACCATGTCCATAACCTACTGTTCTAAATACCCATGAACGGTTCTTAATGTCTGCATATGATTTGTTATCTAAAACACCATTAACTTCGCAGTTTCTCCTATCAATTCTAGTATCTTTAGCATGGAAATGATAGATAGCTCCTTCTAATTCCTTTATTGCTGCTGTTGGATTAATTCCTTGCCAGAATAAATGACTTGGGTCGAAATTCGCTCCAATAATATCTCCAACTGCATCTCTTAGTCTTAGTAGTGATTCAGGATTATATACTACAAATCCTGGATGTAACTCTAGAGCAATCTTAGTAACTCCATGAGCCTTAGCAAATTCTGCAAGGTCTTTCCAATATGGAATAACCTTTTCATTCCATTGCCATTCTAAAACTGTTCCAAAATCATCTGGCCAAGGACAAACAACCCAGTTAGGATACTGAGATGTTTCTGAGTCACCTGGACACCCTGAAAATCCTATTATTGTGTCTACACCTAATAATTCACAAGCTAAAATTGCATTTCTAAATTCATAATCACATTTTTTTGCAATTTCTTCATTTGGATGAACTGGATTACCGTGACAGCTTATAGCTGATATTTCTATATCATATTTCTCAAGTAAATCTTTGTATTCTTTTACCTTGTCTGGATTGTCAATAAGTTCTAATGGTTTCAAATGTTTATCACCTGGAGAACCACCTGCTCCAACTTCTATACATTCTACACCTAGACTGTTTAAATACTTAAGAGCTTCCTCAAATTCCATTGAATATAAAACTGGATTCATTACACCTAATTTCATGAAATACCTCCATTTCAAAATAATACTTTGTATAAGTTTTTAAATAATACCTTAAATTATATTTATATTTTTGTTACATACTAACTTAAGTATAGATTATTCCAGGAGAATATGATACAATTTTTTTATACAAAAGTATCAATATTTTGTCATAACAAAAAATATATACATAAAAAGGTGATAATATGAATTATTACGAAGAAAAGAAAATAACCATAGATGGGATACCCTATAATACCTATTGCCATTTACAAGACTATGATAGGCCTGGATTAATAGTAAGTGCCCACTTTCACAACTACATAGAGTTGCTTTATGGTCTATCTGGTAACTTTGATGTACATCTTAATGATGGTGTTTATAACTTTGGACAAGGAGATCTTGTACTGATTAATTCTGGAGAAGTCCACAAAATTGATACCTCCTCAGAAACTGGTGGTAAATATTATGTGGTTAGGTTTGAGCCAGACTTAATCTACACACTTTCTCAAAATGTTATTGAAATGAAGTATATTTTGCCCTTCACCCTCAACAACTATAATCATCAAAAAGTTTTTGAAAAAAATATAATTGATAATACAAGTATTCCTCAAATGATAGAAAATATTATGGTTGAATTTAAAAATAAGAATTATGCCTATGAACTTGCCATAAAAGCATACATTTGCAAAATATTCTTATGGATTCTTAGGTATTGGGATAGCGCAGGAGTTAAATTATATGACTTTTATAATGTGGACCAATCAACACTAGAAAAACTACAACAAGTACTCTCCTACGTATCTACCCACTATAAAGAAAACCTAAAAGTTAGCCATATGGCAGACATGTGCAACGTCAGCTACAGCTACTTCTCTCGTACCTTTAATAATATAATGAATACAAGCTTCAATAATTATCTAAACTACGTACGAATCTCTGAAGCCGAGAAGTTATTGCTTACAAGCGACCTAAACATTACAGAAATAGCTCTAGAAGTAGGATTTTCCACTTCTAGTTACTTTATAAAGCAGTTTAAAGACTATAAAAGTATGTCTCCAAAAAAGTATAAGAGTACTTTTTTAGAGACAATTACAGTTATTGATTAAGAACATCTTCTAATGTAGGAAGGGCAGGAATGGCTCCTCTTTTCTCCACACATAAACCTGCTGCGGTATTAGCAAATTGTAGGAATTTACTTCCATCTTCTTTACTTAATTCTTCAGGTCTTAGCTTATAATGTACAAAACATGAGAGAATTCCACCACAAAAAGCATCACCTGCGCCTGTTGTATCTATAGCACGACGGGCTTTACCTTTCTCTTCTACTAGAAAACTTTTTGTTTTCATTAATGCCCCATCTTTACCAAGTGTAATTACAACGCAGGAAACTCCTTGGTCTATTAATGCCTCTGCTGCCATTATTGGATCTTCATGATCTGTAAGAAGTTTAGTTTCTTCATCTGAAATTTTTATTATATCTACATAAGGTATTACACTCCGCATTTGTACTTTAGCCTCTTCCTGGCTGTCCCATAGTAATTCTCTATAATTAGGGTCATAGGAAATAATTGCTCCAGATTCTTTGGCATGTTTAAGAGCAAAGAGGGTAGCACTTCTAGCAGGTTCATCAGTTAGGGAAAGTGAACCACAATGAAAAATCTTTGTGTTTTCAAGTATATCAGTAGACACTTCATCTTTTCTAAGTTTTGTGTCTGCACCAGGCTTTCTTGCAAAGGAAAAACTTCTTTCTCCATCATTAAGAGCAACAAAGGCTAAAGTTGTATAGTAATCCGGATCTTTAACTAATCCTATAGTACTAATTCCTTCTTCCTTAAGGGTTTTTTCAAGTAATTCACCGTGCAAGTCATCTCCTACCTTGCCAATAAAAGCTGCATTTCTTCCAAGTCTCTTAGCTGCAACTGCTACATTTGCAGGTGCACCTCCTGGGTTTTCTTCATACAAAGCATTACCATTATCACTTGTTCCAAATGGTGTAAAGTCAATTAATATTTCTCCAAATGTAGTTATATCATACATAGCTTGCCTACCTTTCTACTTATCCGTATACTTATTCTTAACTATAGTTTTTTCATTTATTCCATATATCCACCATTCATTGGTGAAGTAGCTGTTTTAGAAAACAAACTTAATACGCCTTTTGTATACTTACTTTCCTTAGGTTTCCAATTCTTTTTACGTTTATTTAAGGTCTCTTCCACATCTTTTGCCGAAGATTCTACTCCTTTTATACCAACTATTTCTAACTTTCTTTCTGGAATATCAATCCTTATAATATCATCTTCTTCAATTAGTGCTATTGGGCCACCTTCTGCCGCTTCTGGAGATACATGACCTATAACTGGGCCTTTTGATGCTCCTGAAAACCTACCATCTGTAATAAGTGCAATTGAACTACTTAACTTTTCATCTGAGGATATTGCCTCTGTTGTATAAAACATTTCTGGCATACCACTACCTTTTGGCCCTTCATATCTTATAATTACAGCATCTCCTGGCTGAATTTTATGATTAAGTATTGCTTCAATCGCTTCTTCTTCACTGTCAAAGGGCCTTGCCCTTAATGTAGCTTGATGCATTTCTTCTGGGGCTGCTGTATGCTTTACTACAGCTCCATCAGGTGCTAAATTCCCTTTAAGTACTGCTATGGATCCATTTGTCCCTATTGGTTTTTTACTAGAACGGATAATGTCTCTACTTTCTAATCCTATTTTTTCTAAGTATTTATCACATTGGTCGTAATATCCATTGTTTTTTAAATCTTCTAGGCTTTCCCCTAGTGTCTTTCCTGTAACTGTCATAACATCTAAATGTAAGTTTGATTTGATTTCTTCCATTATTCTCGGAACACCACCAGCATAATAAAAATATTCTGCTGGCCACTTGCCAGTAGGACGAATATCTAATAAATAATAGGCATCTCTATGAAGTTTATCAAATGTATCTCCGGTAATCTCAATTCCAAATTCACGAGCAATAGCTGGTATATGTAGTAATGTATTAGTTGACCCTGATATAGCACCATGAACAAGAATTGCATTTTCAAAAGACTCTTTTGTAACAATGTCAGATGGCTTTAAATTCATTTGAGCAAGTTTTCTTGCTTGTACCCCTGCTTTATATGCAACTTCTTCTAAGTCATTACTAATTGCAGGCATTACAGCACTTCCTGGTAGCATAAGCCCTAAAGCCTCTGCCATTACTTGCATTGTTGCTGCTGTCCCCATAAAAGAGCAAGCTCCACAAGAAGGACATGCATTATGCTTGTAATAGAGAAATTCATCTTCTGTTATCTCTCCTCTTTTATACATTGCATCATAAGTACCTATTTGTTCTAAAGTAAGCAAATCAGGCCCAGCATTCATTACGCCACCAGTTACAATAATTGATGGGATATCAATTCTACCAATTGCCATTAAATGTGCTGGAACTCCTTTATCACAACTTGATATAAATACTCCTCCATCAAAAGTTGTTGCATTAGCGTGGATTTCTATTAAATTAGCAATAGTATCCCTTGATACTAAAGAATAATTATTACCATCATGACCTTGTGACATTCCGTCACAGATATCAGTTGCAAAATATCTGGATGCTTTTGCCCCATTATCTTCTACACCTTTGACAGCATTTTCCACCAATTTATCAAGATGAACACTACCTGGGTGACTATCCCCAAAGGTACTTTCTATAATAATCTGTGGTTTTTCTAGGTCTTCTAGGCTCCAACCTGCTCCCAAACGAAGTGGATCCATTTCTGGTGCTAATTTTCTTACCTTTTGACTTCTATATTCCATTAATTGACCTCCTAAT
>CAZXSM010000057.1:0-12921 GCA_964643255.1 uncultured Lachnospiraceae bacterium | reverse complement strand
GGATATCTTCCTACAATACCTATAAAGGGACTAGGAGGAGCCATTGATCTAATTACAGTAATACTTGCACTGATTGCATCGGTATTATTAATCTTGACCGAGGTTAAAACTATAAGAACTAAGAAGAAATATGATTTTAAAATAAACCCTAGATGGCAAATAATAAGTAAAAATGTAATATTTTTAGCACTTCTTTGGTTCTTTGCGTTAAAACTAGCATCATATAGAGGGGTTCCTATAGTATTAGTTCTAATGTTAGTATTAATTGGGATATATCACTTTATAACAACTAAAACAGTATCTGGTCGCTATATTTATGCATTAGGTGGAAATGAAAAGGCAGCTAGATTATCCGGTATTGATACGAGAAAAGTATTCTTTTTTGTTTATACTAATATGGGAGTTTTAAGTGCAGTAGCTGGTATAGTTTTAGCAGCAAGAAATGCTTCTGCTACACCAAAAGCCGGAGATGGATTTGAACTAGATGCAATAGCATCATGTTATATTGGTGGAGCTGCAACAGCTGGTGGATCAGGTACAATAATAGGGGCAGTTATAGGTGCATTTATTATGGGTATTCTAAACAATGGTATGTCCTTAATTGGGTGGTCTACAGATATTCAAAGGGTAGTAAAAGGTGGAGTTTTACTAGCAGCGGTAACCGTTGACTTGATGTCAAAACGTAGAAAAAAATAATTTTATAAAGTGGGAAGTATAAATATTATTGGGTGGATATATAGAAACTTTAGTAACAATTTGATTTTCTAGGATGGTGACCTTAATGGGTAAAGAATTGCCTAAATATTTGCAGATAGTTAAATTGATTAAAGAGAAAGTGGAATCCAACGAGTTAAAAAGTGGAGACAAACTATACTCTGAAAATCAATTAAGTTCCATGCTATCTATGAGCAGACAAACGGTTCGACATGGTATTAGTATATTAGAACAAGAGGGAATTGTAGAACGTATTCAAGGTAGTGGCACATATATAAAAAATAATAATACAAAACCTAAAACTCTTAATATTGCCATTGTGACTACTTATGTTGACAGATATATATTTCCCAATATTATTAAGGAAATGGAAAGAATTATTTCAAATGCAGGTTTTTTTACACAAATAGCATTTACCTATAATAAAATTGAACGTGAGACAATAATTTTGCAAACATTTCTAGATAATAATGTTGTGGATGGGATAATAATTGAACCAACAAAAAGTGGTATACCAAATCCTAATATTAAATTGTACAAAGAGATGAAAAAAAGGGGAATTCCAATAATATTTTTTAATAGTTATTATCCCAATCTAGATTTGCCTCATGTATCTATGAATGATAAAGAAGCCGGATTACTAGCAGTAAATCATTTGATTGAAGCAGGTCATACAAAGATTGGTGGAATCTTCAAAGCAGATGATAGGCAAGGACATTTTCGATATTCAGGATATATAAAAGGTATGCTAAGGGCTGGACTGCCTATAAATGATGAAAACATAATATGGATTGACACAGAAGATATAAATCGCATGGAATATAATGAGATGAGAATATTAGATAGATTAAATGGGGTTACGGGATGCGTTAGCTATAACGATGAGGTTGGGCTACCTCTTGTTAATATATGTAGGAAACACAATGTTTCTGTACCTGAAGACTTGTCTATTGTCAGTATTGATGATTCAGATCTTGCGGCATATTGTGACGTTCCTTTAACTTCTGTGGCATATCCTATTAAGGGATTAGGGAAAAAGGTAGCAGAGAATTTACTTGAACTTATAAATGATAGTGACTTTGATGCTAATTATGAGTTTCCTGTTTCCTTAACAGTCAGGGATTCAGTAAGGGAAATCAGATCTCAAGATAGAAAAATAATTTAATACAATTTATTAATTTTAAATATAATTGGAACGATCTCAGATAAGAAAGTTATGACATATCTTCTTATCTGACATCGTTATTTTTATGTGTAAATACCTATAGATGATTAATCTCTAATAAAAACACTTTCAATTAAGAAAAAATTAAAGATTAAAGTCCCTAACTATGCTAAAATAGCATTAATAACAAGTTTATATTAATACAAGATCATTTTAATTCGGGAGGTTTAAGGGTAATGGAAGAAGAAAAAATCCTAGTAGTTGACGATGACAAAGACATCGCAGAACTAGTTAAGATACATTTAAATAATAGCGGTTACCAAGTATTTACTGCTAATAGCGCCAACCAAGGCTATGAAATACTAGGTAAAGAAAATATTCAGCTTGTGATCCTAGATATAATGATGCCAAAAGTAGACGGTTATGAAATGTGCAAAAAGATTAGGGAAATGAGTAATATACCCATAATAATGTTAAGTGCCAAGATAAAAGATGAAGACAAGATACAAGGCTTAAGCATAGGAGCTGATGATTATATTACTAAGCCATTTAACCCTGAAGAGCTTATAGCAAGAGTAAAATCTCAGATTAGAAGATATACAACTCTAAACACTGATGAAGGCGAAGATAAAAACAACAAGGTTGTTCTTAATAATCTTATTATGAAAAGGGATGAGCATAAAGTTGTTGCATATGGGAAAGATGTTAAACTCACTCCTATTGAATTTGACATACTGTATTTGTTAGCATCTCATCCTGGTAAAGTGTTTAGTACAGATGAAATATTTGAAGCTGTATGGCATGAGAAAATGTTTGAGGCAAATAATACAGTAATGGTTCATATTAGAAGAGTGCGTGAAAAGATAGAGATGGATCCACAAGATGCTAAGATTATAAAAACAGTCTGGGGTGTTGGATATAAGGTGGATAAGGATGTATAGACCGGCTATCAGATAATCAATAAAGAAAGTTGGAAACAAAAGTGAAAGATAAGTTAAATAGCAGTTTTCGATTTGAAATAATTATATACACCCTACTTAGTTTGGTATTTACCATATTATCAGAGGGTTTATTAGGATTTGGGGCTTACTTCATTATTAAATCAGTCAACCCTTCATTTGTAGACAATATAAATGGTTCAAGTAAAGGGGATCCATCAGCAGAGAGCTACAATTATACTATTAACAAAGCTAGAGATAGTATGTTTTCAGAAAGCGGTACAAGTAGTTATGATGAATTTCGTTTCAAGGAAGACGTTAACATTTCTATTAGACTTAATAGAGAACTTTTTTTTACAGTACTTATGATTGCCACTATTTTAGGAATTGCATTGTTTATACTATACTTTCTACTTTTGACCAGGAAATTCTCAAACTACCTATACAATATTGTGGATGGTATAGAGGAAATATCAGAAGGAAACTACAAACACCGTGTTCCAGTTGAAGCCTCTAACGAATTTGGACTTATATCCTATAACTTAAATAAAATGGCCTACCAGCTTGAACAGATTAATTTGTTAAATAAACAAAATGAAAAAAACAAAAATGCAGTAATTACAAGTTTAGCCCATGACCTTCGAACCCCTCTTACTTCTATAACAGGATACTTGGAACTGATAGATAACAATAGTGATAAGATGTCTAAGGAGACAAAAACCCACTATCTAGAAATTGTATATAATAAGTCAAAAGACCTAGAAAGGTTAATTAACGACTTGTTCGATTACACAAGAGTAAGCCTTGGTGAAATAAGGGTTAACCATAGTGAAATTAATATGGTTCAATTTACAAACCAGATAATTGATGAATTTTACCCTAGCTTTAGTGAAAATGATTTAGAATATGGAGTTCATATTGAACAATCACCTATATACATATATGGAGATGGTGAACTCTTGGCAAGGGCAATAAGTAACTTGATAGCTAATGCTATAAAATACGGAAAAGACGGGAAAATGGTCAATGTCTATCTAAAAAAGAGAGATAATAATGTAATATTACAAATAATAAACTATGGGCAAATAATTCCAGAAGAGGCAGTGCCACATTTGTTTGAACGTTTTTATAGGGTAGATGGATCAAGATCCTCAGAAACTGGTGGAACTGGCCTAGGTCTTTCTATAGCTAAAGAAATTATAGAATTACATGGAGGAACCATAAGTGCAACAAGTAACTTAAATGGTACTTTATTTGAATTAACTCTACCGGCAGTGGCCAATAAAGAAAACAAAGAAAAAGGCGGTGAAGGAAATGACCAAAAGGTATAGAGTAAAGATAATTATATTATTTATACTAGTAATAGCCACAGCCTTTCCTGTGACCAAAACTAATGGAATGACAGCAATGGATACAGAAATTGATGCTAAATCACTTTATGAAAGACAGAGAAGAGCTACTAGTAGCACACAAAGAAGCTGGCAACCTAATATTGCCACTATAACAATAGGTCAAACCTCATCACCAATTACCATGGAATACACCTACGGTTACAATTCCTACGGAAAATATGGTAGGCAGATTCCGGTATTTGCTAAGTTAAAAAACAAGACTAAACACAAGTTTAGCGGCTGGCTTGAAGTTGCCATCCCCTTAGTAGAAAACGTTAAAGTTTACCGCAAACAAGTAATTATTGACCCAGGTGAAACTACTGCTATATCTATGACTATCCCCTTAAGTGGTGGCTATGGTCAACTGGATGTAAAGTTACTTGATGATAAGGGTGATATTATCTTGGAAAGAACCAATGAAGTAAGGGTGGGTAATTTTGAAAAGATAATATACGGAGGAATCTTATCGGATAAGCCAGAGGATCTTAGATATATAGATAATTTATCAATAAACACCTTTCACTTCGACCATGAAACCTTCCCAGAGGAAACAAGTTATCTTGATATGTTGGATGTAATAATAATTAATAATTTTGACACTAGCCTTTTAAACTCGGATCAGATAAAGGCAATAAAACAATGGGTCCAACAAGGAGGGTCCCTTGTTATAGGAACAGGACAATATGGGTCAAAGGTTCTAGCCTCCCTAGCTGAAGAACTTGATATTAATAAGGCTGACCAGGTAACCTCTAGCTCTATAACCAGTCATATAGATAAAGCTTATATAGAAAGACTAAAGTCATACCTTATTCAAATTGAAGAAGAACGTAACCTACTTAGAAGCCAGATCATAGAGCATAATAAAATCCTAGAAGGTAGCGATAACCCTTTAATATATATAGATGATATATCTACAGATAGCTGGCCTTCAGAATATATAGAGGACTATGATGAGATTAATGTGGTTAAGGACTTGGCAAATGTATCATTTATAGATGGAGAAGGTTCAGATTCTAGAGGGGATATACGCTCTTTTAGTATAATAAATGAAAATAGACAAGAAATAGATTTGTATCAGAAAAAAGATATAGGTAGAGGGAATATTATATTATATACCTTTGATTTAGGTCTTAATGAAGATATTTTAGAAGACCTAGAACCTAGTGAAAGTAATCTTTATCAAACTAGCCTAATTTTTTCTATAAGCAACAACTTAAGTTCTAGCAAACAAAGGCAGATCCAGGATGAACTAAGCCCAAGTTCTATACCATATTCAATAATAAATAGCATGTCCTACACGGATACAAGTAACATTCCAAATGTTATCATATATGTAATAATAATTTTAATTTATGTTATCTTAATTAGTCCTATACTTTATTTTGTATTAAGTAGAAAAGATAAGCGCGGGAGTGTATGGATTATTCTACCGATACTAGCAGTTGTATTTACGTTCATTATGTATATTGCTGGTAGTAAAACTAGGGTTGATGATCCCTTTGTAGGCTATGTTGAGATACGAACATTTACAGATGATAACCTAGTAGAAGACGAGCTCTACTTTAGCTTAACAGCACCTTATAATGACAATTATACCCTTATGCTAGCTCCTCATTATGACAGCATTAATCTAATAGATGAAGGAAATGAATTTCCAACCTATAACCTGCACCAGCCCCACAGAAGCGATAATAAATATATGGCAGCAGTTAATTATGGTATTAACTCAACTATATTAGAGGTCAATAATAATCCTGCATTTACTCCTGTCTTCTTCGAGGCAAGTAACGAATATATAGGAAACAATCCTATAGAAGCAAATATTAGCTATACAGGAGATAAAATAGAGGGAACAATAAGTAATAAAAGTAACTACACAATATTGAATGCCATATATATAGGAGATGGATTTTTATTTAATATCGGAACCATGTATCATGGTCAGACTATAGATATAGAAGATATAGAGAAACTATATGTTTATGATAATAGCGATGTATATAGCTCTGATATAGTAGAAAAAGTGATTTATGGGGATGAATTACCAAGTGATGGACAATATAAGCCTGATGCTATATATAATAGAGAAAACACTGGCGACACTGGAGATAAAAACAGGAAAAAAGATATTATCTATTATCTAATAGATAAGCATTTTGAAGTGGCACCTGAGGAAAGCTGTATAATAGGCTTTGCCAGTGATGAAAAAGTCACAAGGTTTATAGAAGAGGTATCAAGGGAATACCAAACATATGGTAGCCAAGCAATAGTATCCCATGTAAATGTTGATTATAGTAAGGGGGAGGCTGAATTTATCCCAAGCATTAGCCCCTTTGTTGTAAGGGATGAAATGAGAGACTTTGGAGTTAGACCTGACAGAGTGGCAGATGCTTATCCTGAAATTTTAACTGAGGAAGAAACAATTATAGAATATTATTTGCCGAAAGATGAAGAAGTTCTATCTATAGAATATTATGCCTTTTCTAATCCAGAGCCCCTAAATGAGAATAATAGACCATTTGTTGGGAGGATATACGGTTTGAATCGTAAGACAGGTGAGTTTGAACATTTATTTACTGCAAATGCTTCAAAAAACGAAGATACAACTCTAATTACAGGCGATAAATTAAGAGACTATATAAAAGATGATAATGTACTTACCCTAAAATATAAAGGAATTATTAGTCAAATGGATGCATATATGCTACTTCCCAATATATCCTACTGGAAGGAAGGTGAGTAAATGCTTAAAATAAGGAATCTAAACAAAACATTTGGCAAGGTTCAAGCCTTAGACAATCTAAACTTAGATTTAGAAGATGGAGAATTCTTCGGGTTTGTAGGTCCTAATGGTTCTGGAAAAACCACTACTATGAAAATAATATCAGGACTTCTTAAATGTGACTCTGGCCATGTAATCCTAGATGGAATAGATGCATTAAATGAACCAGAAGCTCTTAAAAGGGAAATAGGCTATATGCCAGATTTCTTTGGTGTATATGACAGCCTAAAGACAAAGGAATATATGTCATTTTATGCCTCTATATATGGTATAACCGGGGATGAGGCTATAAGAAGAGGTAGGGAATTGCTTGACTTGGTTGGCCTAGAGGACAAAGAAGATATGTACGTTGATACTCTATCTAGAGGTATGAAGCAGCGTCTATGTCTGGCTAGAACCTTAATTCACGACCCTAAATTCTTAATACTTGATGAACCGGCATCTGGTCTAGACCCTAGGGCTCGTTATGAGATGAAATTAATTCTTAAAGAAATTCAAAATAGGGGAAAGACTATACTTATAAGTTCACATATACTTTCAGAAATAGCTGAGATGTGTACAAATCTTGGGATAATTGAAAGTGGAAGGATGGTAGTAACCGAAACAGTAGACGAGATACTATCAGAAAAGAGAGCATTTGCCCCTATCTACATAAAATTAGCAGGGGAGAGTGATCTAGCAATTAATGTGCTTAAGGAGAATCACTTAGTCCAGAATATTACTATAAGGGGAAATGAAATAACAATTTTATTTAATGGCAATGATGATAAGGCGGCGAATTTACTTGGGGACCTTGTAAAAAGTGGTGTAAGAGTGTCTCAGTTTTCAAGGGAAGAAGGTAATCTTGAGTCCTTGTTTATGGAAATCACTAAGAAAGAAGATATAGAAGAAGATGAGTGGATTATTAATGGTGAGGCCTAAGGCTATAAAAAGCATATAAATTAGTATATAAGTTGAAGAGGGTGATTAAATAATGAAAAAAATAATTAAAAAAATAAACCAACTAAACCCTATATATTTAAAGGAGTTACGTATAGCTGTCCGAAGTAAAAAGGCGCCTATAATTTTACTCCTATATAACGGTCTTCTAGCTCTTTTTGGTTTATTCTTCTTCTACGTTACATTTGATGCGGGCAGCAGATATACAGGAAGAATAAACTACTCTGACATCTTAAGTATCTACACAATGATTGTATCAGTAGAATTTGCCTTAGTACTCTTTACAGTCCCAGGCCTTACAGCAGGGTCTATATCTGGGGAGAGGGAAAAGCAAACCTTGGATATTCTTCTAACAACAACACTTACTCCAATGGAGATAATTATGGGTAAACTTGGATCATCAATAAATGCTATTATAATGTTGGCGGTATCAAGTTTACCAATACTTGGTTTAGTGTTTTCAATTGGTGGGGTTACATTGTTAGACTTTGCGAAGTTCTTAGTTCTAATTATAGTGGCAGCTATATTTATAGGGAGCATAGGAATATTCTTCTCTACCTTGTATAAGAAGACCACGGCAGCTACAGTAACTTCCTACGGAGCAGTATTTGCGCTTACTGCAGGAACCATGATTATCGTGTTGGCAATTTCGGAGATTGCTAATCTTAATATCAATAATCAGATAATGGGAGATGGGCTCTATTCTAATGCTGATATTGGCTATTGGTTATTGATACTACTTATTAATCCAGGGGCAACTTGTTATTCTATGTTACAAGAACAGATTGGTACGGGCTATGAGCTTGGAAGGTTTATTAGTGAGTTTGGAACATTACCAGATTTTATACTTAACAATTGGTTTGAGATAAGTATAGTAGTTCAATTGGTTATATCGCTTATAATTATAGTATGGACAGCTTGGTTGTTGGACCCACTTAAAGGTGTAAGAAAAGTTAAAAAGAGAGAAAAGAATCCTAAGTAGGAATAAATAGCCAGGTTTAGAGTGAATATTAAAAAAGCGTAAGTTCTTAAAAGGATTTACGCATTTTTATTGCGTTACTTCTAATAATAATTTTGACAACTTATCTTTCTTGTTGTACTGTACTAGTAAAACACTTTCCGAAAATGTTCTATCAAGTATTGTAGGTGGAATTTGACCTAGTGATTTAAAATCATAATTTGAGGTAGAAGGTTTTTGTGGTAACATAAGATAATCAAATAACTATATTATTTTGGAGAGGACAAATATGAGTTTGTATATGGGAATAGACATAGGGACATCTAGTGTAAAAACCTTAATTATTAATGAAAAGGGTGAAAAACTAGCAGAAAATCAGCAAAGTTATGATATTAACAAACCCTATATTTCTTATGCTGAGCAGGATATTAATGTATTGTGGAAGGCAACTAAAGAAACAATTAAAGCTGTTATTAGTATTTTGAAGTCAAGTAAAAATGAGATAGCTAGTATTAGTTTTTCAGGACAAATGCATGGATTAGTTATGGTTGATCAATATGGAAACTCAATTAGAGACACTATTATATGGTCTGACCAACGTTCCCAGCAAGAGATTGATGAGATTTATAATATAGTTGATATTAATAAATATAGAAACCTGACCTTAAATTCATTATCTACTGGTTTTTTACTTAGCTCTTTAATGTGGGTGAAAAAGAATGAGCCAATGAATTTTAATAAAATAGATAAGATAATGTTACCAAAGGACTACATACGCTATAAATTATGTGGTGAAATAGCAACAGATGATTCTGATGCATCTGGTAGTGGAATATATGATACAGCTAATAGGGTTTGGGCATGGGAATTAATAGACCAGTTAGAATTACCTAGAGATATTTTCCCTGAATGTTTTAGCTCATCTGATATTGCAGGTGTAGTTACTGATGAAGCATCTACTGAGACTGGCCTAGCTAAAGGAATTAAGGTGGTATATGGTGGTGGGGATTCCTTAATGCAAGCTGTTGGTAATGGAATAATAGAGGAAGGAATTCTATCATCAAATATAGGTACTGCAAGTCAGATTTCATGCTCTCTAAACCAACCAATGTATGACCTGGAATTTCGTACTAATACATTTTGCCATGTTGATAGAGATAAATGGATGATAATGGGAGCAAACCTTAATGGTGGTATATGTCAAAAATGGCTTAAAAACAATATTTTAGGGTATTCAACTTATGATGAAATGAGTGATCTAGCTGCTAGTGTACCACCAGGGAGTGAAGGGCTTTTGTTTTTGCCATATCTGAATGGTGAGCGTACTCCACATAATGACCCTAATGCTAAGGCTATTTATTTTGGTTTTACATTGATTCATTCTAAAGCCCATATGATAAGGTCTACATTAGAGGGTGTTGGTTTTGCTTTAAAAAACTCATTAGAGATATTTACCGATATGGGTATAGAATGTAAGAAAGTTATTGCATCTGGTGGAGGAGCAAGGAGTGAAGTGCTACTTCAGATACAAGCAGATATGCTAGAAAAAGAAATACATTTAAATTATAGTAAGGAACAAGCTTGTGTAGGTGCAGCTATAACAGCAGCAGTGGGAATTGGAGATTTCTCATCCTACAAGGAAGCTTGTAGACAAATGGTTAAGTTCAGTGACAAAATAGTATATCCAGAACAAGATAATATTAAAATATATAGGGAACTTTATGACAAGTATAAAGAGTTATATCCTCGTAATAAGGATTTGTTTTAAATATAGTTAAAATACAAAATTGGTAATTATACAAGTATAAATAAGGAGGTTTTATTAGATGAAAGCTAAAGTATATCATGGTCCAAAAGATATGAAGAATGATATCTTCCCATAAAGGTTAATAGAATTATTAAAACATTTAGTTTTGAGAAGTTAAAAGGTACAGGAGCATATGTTAATCATAATATATGCTCCTGTACCTTTGTTGTATTAAACTAAATAGAATCTAAAAACCCAGATATGAAGTGTAAAGCAGCTCCTGCTGCGATTGCGTCTTTTTTATATGTGGATTCCTTAAGGTAATCTGCATTATCAGCAAAAGAATTCAGGTCTTTAGCTTTATTGCGCAAATCATCTATATAATCACCAATATATTCTCCGATATATCCACCTAGAATAATATCACAATCAAATAACATATGAACATTATTGGCAGTGATTGCTAGATGTTCAAGATAGTCGTCCCATAGACTAGTGGCCTCTTCATCACCAGATTCAAGTAGTGAGAAGAAATCTGATAAATTCCCCTTTGTTAATTCAGAAAGCACTGTGGCTGCACAATATGTATCTACACATCCTTGTTGTCCGCAATAACATAGCTTACCATCTTTAATTATTTGAAGATGTCCAACTTCGCCACTACGTGTATGGTCTCCTGTATATACCTGGCGATTGATAATAACTGATCCTCCAACATTATTGCTTAACATAATATAAAAGGCGTTGTTTATATCTTTATTTGCCCAGATCTCTGTAAAACTTGAAGCTTTTGCATCATTAAATAAGGCTGTTTCATAGGGAACATACTTTGTAAACTCACTTAAAGTGGCCTTAGTAAAGTTTAGAATTTCACCATAAAATACAGTTTTACCATCTTTTGAGATAAGACCAGGAACAGCAAAACCAACACCACTTATATTGTCTTCGTCTAATTGAGCATTTTCTGTTAAAGTTTTAACTAAGGTTCCCAAATATTTATAATACTGGTCTGTTCGTTCATATTTTTGCTTAACACTTAGTCTATCAATAATTTTACCTTTAAGATCTACAGCCACAAGAGTGATATGATTTTTAGTGATATCAATGCCAATTGCAGTACGCGCATCTTTGACTATATTGTATGCCTTGGCAGGACGGCCACCAGTGTTCTTGATAAACCCAGTTTCTTTTATCAATCCCTCACTTAGTAACTGTGTAATATTTTGTGTAATAGTCGGTAGACTTAGTTTTAAGTCGCTGACAATATCTTGCTTGGTTACATCTTCATTATTCCTAATATAATTATATATAATAGACCGATTAAATTGTTTAATTTCTAAAGGATTATTCTTTTTGCTTGTCATTTTCGTTTCTCCATTTCAAAGTATAAACTGCTTTTATAAAGCCAGTTTATAAAACATATTAACATGATTATTATACTATTACAAGTAAAAGTATAATATACAAATAGTACCGCTAATTGCAAGTTAAAATGAAACACTTTCTGATAAAGTTTTTATTTAATTTTCTAAGCAACTTCTTTCAAACAGCTTTCAAATAATTCTTCTGAAGTTTGGCCACCTAAACTTCTTTTTGGATAATTATTTAACCACTCAGTGATTTCTTTTACTTTTAATGTGCTAACTTTCGATATCGCACTTCCTTTTGGGATAAAACGTCGTATTTGTCCATTCATTTGCTCATTTGCCCTTCTCTCCCAAGAACTGTATGGGTGGCAATAGTAGACTGTTGTCCTCACCTTTGTCTTGCTTGTTAGGGATTTTTGTATCTTTGGGTGTTTAAAAATTCACTTCCATTATCTACAGTTATGCTCTTAAATATTTTTGAGAATCTTGGTCTACCAAGTTTTCTTTCTATTCGATCTAGTTGTTTGTGTACTTGCTCCTGTGTTTGACCAGACATTTTGAAATTTAAACTAAAGTTAGTTTTTCGCTCTAACATAGTTAATAAACACGCCTTTCCTTTGCCTTTACCTGATTCAACACAATCCATTTCCCAGTGACCGAATTCTTCCCGTTTATCTACTTCTTCTGGACGCTCACTAATTGATAATCCATCACCACTTCTATATGCCTTTCTAACACGCTTATATAAGCGTTTAGAGGTTTTCCCTTCACGTGGTAAATCTTCCTTTGTTAGATTTTCAAAATAACCATTTTCGATATAATTATATAAGGTTCGAGTACATATCTTTGTATCAAATGGATTGTCAACACTTTATCAGAAAGTCATGGGTTTTTCTATTTGTTTTATTTCATTTCATTTT
>CAZXSM010000056.1:13408-13631 GCA_964643255.1 uncultured Lachnospiraceae bacterium | reverse complement strand
AAACTTGGACGCTAAACTAAGAGTTCAAATGCGTATAGAGATTTCTAGACTACATCAAAGACTTGGCGCTACTATTATCTATGTTACTCATGACCAGGTAGAAGCTATGACACTTGGTACTAGAATCGTTGTACTAAAAGACGGACTTATCCAACAAGTTGATAGTCCACAAAACTTATACAACAAACCAGACAATCTATTTGTTGCTGGATTTATTGGTTCA
>CAZXSM010000056.1:4465-13398 GCA_964643255.1 uncultured Lachnospiraceae bacterium | reverse complement strand
AAATGATGCAGTAGTTGTAGTTGAAGGCGAAGATGTTTTCATGAAATTCGCAGATCACAAGATTAAACTTCCAGCTGCTAAAGCAGAAAAGGTTGCACCATATGATGGTAAGACTGTAGTATTTGGTGTTCGTCCAGAAGACATTCATGATGAAGAAATGTTTATTTCTAATTCACCAGAGAGTGTAGTAGAAGCAACTGTTAATGTATATGAATTACTAGGTGCAGATGTTAACTTATACTTACAATTATCTGAGGAAATAGATTTTGTTGCAAATGTTAATGCTCGTACAACAGCTAAACGTGATGATGTAATTCAAGTTGCTATAGACACATCAAAGATTCATGTATTTGATAAAGAAACAGAGCAAGTTATTACTAACTAGTTTGTAGCCTTATAATATAAACAAACTTTGTAAAAGAATATAAAGTGGTTATCTTATCTGATATTATCAGAAAGATAGCCACTTTTGTATTTTCGCTTAAATTTTTAGACAAATAGTGTTATAATCAAAGGGTGGAATTATTTAAACTATTACAACTAATTAATAATATACAAAAATATTGAAACTTAGTTTATATTTGTTTACTTTTTTCCTAAGCAATGGTACTATTGTACCATGGATATAACCTTAATATTCAAGGGTTAGTGAAGGTGTTAAACATAGAATTGTAAATATTAAATTGTATTTAATAAATTTACGAGCACTTAGTTTCCAAAATACTATTTATAATAAACTTAAGGAGTGAAATAATGATTTCAAATCAAATTTTACAAAATACGATTGATGGATTAAAAGGAATTGCCCGTGTAGAATTATGTGTAATGGATACAGAAGGAAAAACACTAGCAACAACATTTGATAAGAGTGAAGATTATGAAAATGCAGTTTTAGCGTTTGTAGAATCTCCTGCAGATAGTCAGGTCTTACAAGGTGTACAGTTTTTTAAAGTTTTTGATGACAACCAACTGGAGTTTGTTATACTAGCAAAAGGTGATAGTGATGATGTATACATGGTGGGTAAGATAGCAGCCTTTAATATTCAAACTTTGTTAGTTGCCTACAAGGAAAGATATGATAAAGATAACTTTATTAAGAGTTTATTACTAGACAACCTATTACTGGTAGACATATATAACAGGGCTAAAAAGCTTCATATAAATACAGAAGCGAGAAGAGTTATATTTATTATTGAAACAAAGAATGATAAAGATGCTCAATCTTTAGAAACACTTAGAAACCTGTTTTCAGCGAATACAAGTAAATCAAAAGACTTTATCACAGCTGTGGATGAAAAGAATATTATCTTAGTTAAAGAATTAAAAGAAGATGATTCATACGAAGATGTTAATAAGACAGCTAAGATAATTTTGGATATGCTTAATACTGAAGCTATGACACCGGTTAGAGTAGCTTATGGTACAACTATTAATGAAATCAAAGATGTGTCTAAATCATATAAAGAAGCAAAAATGGCATTAGATGTAGGTAAAATTTTCTATAGTGAAGAAAATGTTATTGGCTATAATAATTTAGGAATTGGACGTTTGATTTATCAACTACCTATACCATTATGTAAAATGTTTATTCGTGAAATATTTGAAGGAAGATCTCCTGATGAATTTGACGATGAAACATTAGTTACTATCAATAAATTCTTTGAAAATAATCTAAATGTATCAGAAACATCAAGGCAATTATACATTCATAGAAACACCTTGGTATACCGTCTAGACAAATTACAAAAAAGCACTGGGCTAGACCTAAGAGTTTTTGACGATGCTATCACTTTCAAGATTGCTTTAATGGTAGTTCAATATATGAGGTATATGGAGTTTCAGGAGTATTAAAATGGCTGGTTTTATCAAAGAAGAATTAGACATAAAGAAAAAAGACATGCCAATCATATCTTTTGATAAAGTCGAAAAAACTTATCAGAAAGATATAGCAGCATTAAAAGATGTAACATTTAAAATTAATAAAGGAGAATTTGTATTTATCGTTGGAACAAGTGGTTCCGGTAAGTCAACTATAATAAAACTTTTATTAAAAGAAATAGAGCCGACTAAAGGAAGGGTTTATGTAAATGGTAAGGACCTTTCAAGACTGCAACAGAGGCAAATAGCAAAATACCGTAGGAAACTAGGAGTTGTTTTTCAAAACTTTAGGTTACTTAAGGACAGAAATGTTTATGAAAATGTTGCATTTGCCCAAAGGGTAGTCGATACACCTACTTCAGTTATAAAAAGAAAAGTCCCTGCTATACTTTCTTCTATGGGTCTAACAGAAAGATATGATTCGTATCCTGCAGAATTATCAGGTGGTGAACAACAAAGAGTTGCTCTAGCAAGAGCTTTAGTTAATAACCCATTAATTTTACTTGCAGATGAACCAACAGGTAATTTAGACCCAGGCAATTCCATAGAGATAATGAATTTACTTAATGAAATTAACAAAAGAGGTACGACAGTTATTGTAGTAACTCATAATAAGGAAATAGTTGATATGATGCAAAAAAGAGTTATAACTTTGCATAATGGCATGTTAACTAGTGACGAACAAAAAGGTGGATATTCCAATGAGTTTTAGATCATATATATATAGTGTAAGACAGGGTATAAAAAACATTGGTAGAAACAGGATGTATTCACTAGCTTCAATTGGAACTATAACAGCTAGCTTATTTATTTTCGGTATTCTTTTTTTTGTAGTAGTGAATTTTCAAAGTGTAATAAAATCTGCAGAAAGTACGGTAGGTATTACGGTTTTCTTCGATGAAGGTGTCACGAAAGAAAGAATTAAAGATATTGGAGATTTAATTGAAGAAAGAAAAGAAGTTGAGTCTATAGAGTTTATGTCAGGAGAAGAATCTTGGCAAAGATATAAAGAAGAATATTTAAGTGAAGAGCTAATAGAAAGCTTTGGAGATGACAACCCTTTAGAAGATTCTGACTCATACACCGTATATTTAAATGAAGCAGCTTATCAAGATGAACTAGTAGAATATATATATAAGATAGATGGAGTTAGAAAAGTTAATTATTCCCAAACATTGGCAGATACATTTTCAAATATTAATACAGTAATTGCAATTGTTTCTGTAGGACTGATTATTATATTAATAGCAGTCTCCATTTTTTTAATTAATTCGTCTGTAACTATGGCTATAGCATCTAGAAAAGAAGAAATATCAATTATGAAGCTATTAGGATCTAGTAATAGTTTTATAAGTGCACCATATGTGACAGAAGGAATTATAATTGGTATTGTAGGTTCAGTAATACCTTTAATAATATTATATATTATATATGAAGCTATATTAAATTATATTTCAGAGAATTATATTAACGCATTTAGAATGGTTGAGTTTGTAGAGATATCTGAGATTTTCAGATATTTGGTTCCTATAACATTACTGATAGGTGTTGGAATTGGGTTTTTAGGTAGCTTCATAACTGTTAGACGTCAGATAAGACAAGTGGAGGTTTCATAAATGAGTAAACACAACTTAAAAAAATCGAATAAACTTATAACAAGAGGCATACTTATTATGCTTTCACTTATAATGTTATTAGGAGTAGTTCCTGTTCCTATTAATGCAACAGAATTAGATAAAGCAAGAGAAGAAAAAACTAGCTTAGAACAGAAGAAAAAAGATATAAAAAGTCAAATCGCTGCATTAGAAAGAGAAAAGACTAATATAATTAATTATATAGAACAATTAGATGCTCAACTTAATTCTTTAACAGAAGAAATGAATATTCTTAAAGCAGATATAGAAAATGCAGAAGAAGAATTAGAAGTTGCAAGGGAAGAATTAAAAGAGGCAAAAGAAACTGAAGAAAATCAATACGATTGTATGAAAAAACGTATTAAATATATATATGAGAATGGTGAACCATCATTTCTTGAGTTATTTGTAGAATCTAAGAGTATTTCGGAATTTCTAAACCAAGTGGAAATACGTTCTAAAATCACAAAGTATGATAATAGCCTTCTTGATAAATACATGGAGATAACTACAGAAGTTGAAGAAAAAGAAAAAGATATAGAAGTAAGAATTGATGACTTAAATTACATGTATGAAGAACTAAAGATTGAGCAAGATGCTGTGGAAGTATTAGTACAAGAGAAAGCTAATGAACTTGCAAAAAGAGAAGAAGAAGTAATAGCAGCTGAAATTGTATCAGAAGAATATGAGACTGAACTTGCAGAAAAACTTAAAGAAATAGAACATTTAGAAGAAGAAGAGAGAAGAAGAGCTGAAGAAGAACTTAGACGTAAGCAAGAAGAAGAAAGAAAGCGCAGAGAAGAAGAAGAACGTAAAAAGTTAGAAGATGCAAGGCGTAAGGCTCAGGAAGCAGCTGCTAATGTTTCGACAGATACTTCTAGCGGTGGTGGTAGTCAAGAGGTAAGTACAGGAAGTGGTGTATTAACCTGGCCTATACCATCAGGTGGTAGAGTTTCTTCTGAATTTAATCCAAATCGTTTGCATCCTATTTACAATTACCGCAGGCCCCACAATGGAATAGATATAGCTATTGGCTATGGAAACTCTATTGTAGCTGCTGATTCTGGAACAGTAATAGGAACGGGTTACAATTCAGGTTCTGGAAACTATGTAAATATTAGTCATGGAAATGGTATGGTCACTAAGTATTTTCACTGTGCTAGCATAGCTGTTAATTCTGGAGATAAGGTCCAAAAAGGACAGACTATTGCCTACGTAGGCTCAACGGGGGCTTCTACAGGACCTCACTTACACTTTGAAGTAATAATAAATGGGGTAGCAAAAAACCCTCGTAACTATCTGTAAACTATAAAAGGAATGAGTAATATATGAAAAATAAATTCAGGGCTGGTTTTATATCTGGTTTGATGGGAGCAATCTTAATAGCTGCTATTGTTTTAGGAGTAATTAAGTTTTCACCTCTAAACAATATGTTTGATAATAATAAGGTTGCAATTACAGAAGATGGAACTGAAATAGAACTCAACGATATAGCAGAAAAGCTTGGACAATTAAATCATATCATTGATAAGTTTTACATAGAAGATGTAAATGATGAAGATTTGATTGAGGGAATGTACAAAGGTTACGTTGCAGGACTTAAGGATCCTTATTCTGCATACTATACAGAAGAAGAGTATGAGGCATTAATGGAATCTTCAAGCGGAGTATATTATGGAATCGGAGCAAGTGTTAGCCAAGACCCAACAACTGGTATAATTACAGTAGTGCAACCATTTGTAACAGGGCCAGCATATGAGGTAGGCCTTCTTCCGGGAGATATACTTTATAAAGTTGGAGGAGAAGAAGTAACTGGTGAGGATTTAACTGAGGTGGTAAGTAAGATTAAAGGACCAGAAGGTACTGAGGTAAGTCTTACCATAATTCGAGAAAATGAAAACGAGGAACTTGAGTTTTCTGTTCCTAGAAGAAAGATAGAAGTTCCAACAATAGAACATACTATGCTAGATAATAAAATGGGATATATTAAGATTTCAGAATTTGATAAGGTTACTGTTGACCAATTTAGGGATGCAATTGACGAACTAGATTCCCAAGGTCAGAATGGTTTAATAGTTGATGTCCGAAATAACCCAGGTGGCTTACTAGATGCAGTTACAGAAATGTTGGATAGGTTATTGCCAGAAGGTTTAATCGTTTATACAGAGGATAAGAACGGTAAAAGACAAGAAATATATTCTGATGGGGATGAATATTTTGATAAGCCATTAGTAGTTTTAACAAATGGTAATAGCGCAAGTGCATCTGAAATATTTGCAGGAGCAATTCAAGATTATGAAATTGGAAAAGTAGTTGGAACAAATACATTTGGAAAAGGAATAGTTCAATCAATATTTCCACTTTTTGATGAGAGCGCAGCAATAAAGGTTACAGTCTCTAAATACTACACCCCAAACGGAAGAGATATTCATGAAGTAGGAATCATTCCAGATGTGGAAGTCGAATTAGATGATGACTTAAGACAACAAGTAGTGATAGAAAAAGAAGAAGATAATCAATTACAGGCGGGAATTGATGTTTTAGAAGAATTAATAGAGGGTCAAAACAAATAATAGCTTGTCCTTCATCTTTAAGTAGTAAGACGATAATCATTCCTATTTTGTGTAATGTTTTGTATACTTTTATAATGAAATCATTAATAGAAAAAAATAGTTTGATAAATTAAATGTGCATAGAAAGGGAATATCCTTTCTTTTGCACATTTTTATTCTTAGTATGAAAAAAATAACAGAACAAGTATTCGAATGGATATTGTAATTAAGTTAATAGTATGTTATATTTTATATTACCAAAGAAGATGACAAATATTGTTTGATAATTATAGATAGAATAGAAATACTACAGTGATTTAATTTATAGAGAGGTGACAAGAATGGGCGATTTTAAGCTTGTTTCGGAATATGAGCCAACTGGTGATCAACCACAGGCAATAGAAGAGCTTATTGGCGGTTTTGAGGAAGGTAACCAGTTTCAAACCTTACTTGGTGTAACAGGATCAGGTAAGACATTTACTATGGCTAATGTAATAGAAGCCTTAAACAGGCCGACACTTATAATTGCTCACAATAAGACTTTAGCAGCTCAACTTTATGGAGAGTTTAAAGAATATTTTCCTAATAATGCAGTTGAATACTTTGTGTCTTATTATGATTATTATCAGCCAGAAGCTTATGTCCCATCAAGTGATACTTATATTGAGAAAGACTCTGCAATTAATGATGAGATAGATAAACTAAGACACTCTGCAACTGCTGCTCTTTCTGAGCGAAGAGATGTAGTTATTGTTTCAAGTGTTTCTTGTATATATGGAATTGGTAACCCTATTGACTATAAGGAAATGGTTATTTCTTTAAGACCTGGAATGATAAGGGATAGGGATGATGTAATAGCTAAGCTTGTAGAACTCCAGTATACTAGAAATCAAATAGACTTTGGTCGAGGTACATTTCGGGTAAATGGAGATGTTCTTGAAGTGTTTCCTGTTGCATCAGATGAGCGTGTTATAAGAATAGAATTCTTTGGAGATGAAGTAGATAGGATTTCCGAGATAGATTCTTTAACAGGAGAAGTATTATATAACTTGGATCATATTGCTATATTTCCTGCATCACACTATGTGGTTTCAAAGGATAGATTAGAGAGAGCTATTAGTACTATAGAAGAGGAACTAGAAGAGAGAATTCGCTATCTTAAAAGTGAGGATAAGCTTCTTGAAGCTCAAAGGATTACAGAACGAACCAACTTTGATATAGAGATGTTAAGGGAAACAGGATTTTGTTCAGGTATAGAAAACTATTCGAGACATTTATCTGGACTAGAACCAGGCTCAACTCCTAATACCCTAATGGATTATTTTCCAGAGGATTATCTAATTATAATAGATGAGTCTCACATGACTATACCCCAGATACGAGGTATGTATGCAGGAGACAAGTCAAGGAAGACAACCCTTGTAGAACATGGCTTTCGTTTGCCATCGGCATTGGATAATAGGCCTCTGAATTTTGATGAATTTGAGTCCAAGATTAACCAGATGATGTTTGTATCAGCTACACCATCAATATACGAAAGGGAACACGAACTAAAGCGCGTAGAGCAGGTTATTAGACCAACAGGGCTTCTAGACCCAAGTGTAGATGTAAGGCCAGTAGAGGGTCAAATTGACGACTTAATTGGTGAAATTAGAAAAGAAACTAAGAATAATAACAAGGTTATGGTAACTACCCTCACTAAGCGTATGGCTGAGGACTTGACAGATTATATGAGAGAGGTGGGAATCAAGGTAAAGTATCTCCATTCAGATATTGATACTTTAGAACGCTCTGAAATTATTAGGGATATGAGACTTGGTTTATTCGATGTTTTGGTAGGAATAAACTTACTAAGAGAAGGCCTTGATATACCAGAGATAACTTTAGTTGCTATCTTAGATGCAGATAAAGAAGGATTCCTTCGTTCAGAAACAGCCCTTATACAGACTATTGGAAGGGCAGCTAGAAACTCTTCTGGACGTGTAGTAATGTATGCAGAAAGAATTACTGATTCTATGAGGAAGGCCATAGATGAAACTAACAGAAGAAGAGCAATTCAAGATAACTATAATAAAGAGCATGGTATAACACCGAAGACTATTATCAAGAAAGTTAGGGATGTTATTAGTATTTCTCAAAAAGCAGAAAAAGGTAACTATGAATTAGACAAAGATCCTGAGTCTATGAATAAGAAAGAACTAATGGATCTTATTAAAAAGGTACAAAAGGACATGAAATCAGCAGCTACTGAACTTGATTTTGAGAGTGCTGCTAAGTTACGAGATTATATGATTGAATTAAAGAAAACCTTAGAAGAGATTGATTAATTATTAGCTATTTATTTAGGTGATTGTGAAACTTATCGTATTGTTGCCGGATTAGCCAAGCTAATTATTTGTTGAGAGGATTTAGTATAAATTATGAATGATAGTAAGAAATACATTAAAATAAAAGGTGCCAAAGAAAACAACTTGAAGAATATAGACTTGAGTATACCAAGGGATTCATTTATAGTAATGACTGGCCTTAGTGGTTCAGGAAAGTCCTCATTGGCATTTGACACTATATATGCAGAAGGACAAAGAAGATACATGGAATCTCTTTCATCTTATGCTAGACAGTTTTTGGGTCAAGTAGATAAACCAGATGTAGAGAATATAGAAGGTCTACCACCAGCTATATCCATAGATCAGAAGTCTACTAACCGTAACCCTCGTTCTACTGTAGGTACAGTTACGGAAATATATGACTATTTTCGTTTGCTTTATGCTAGGATTGGTGTTCCCCATTGTCCTAACTGTGGTAAAGAGATTAACAAACAAACAGTAGACCAAATGGTAGATTCAATTATGGAATTTCCAGAAAGAAG
>CAZXSM010000056.1:0-4365 GCA_964643255.1 uncultured Lachnospiraceae bacterium | reverse complement strand
TTAGATGGGAAAAAGATTGTATATAGTGAAAACTTTGCTTGTACAGATTGTGATATAAGTATAGGAGAATTAGAACCAAGAAGTTTTTCTTTTAACAGTCCCTTTGGAGCTTGCCACCAATGCCATGGTCTAGGGTATAAGATGGAATTTGACATAGACCTTATGATTCCTGACCAGTCAGTTTCTATAGCTGATGGTGCTATTGTGGTAAACGGCTGGCGGTCAGCGACTAAGAAAACAAGTTTCACAAGGGCTATACTAGATGCCTTAACAAGAGAATATGACTTTGACTTAAATACTCCTTTTGAAGATTATCCTAAGAAGATAAAGGATATTATACTTTATGGAACAAATGGTAAAAAAGTAAAGGTCTACTATAAGGGGCAAAGAGGTAAAGGAGAATATGATGTAGCCTTTGAAGGCCTAATAAGAAATGTTGAGAAAAGATATAGGGAGACCAGTGCAGAAACAGCAAAACAAGGCTATGAAACCTTTATGAAGGTTACACCATGTAAAGAATGTGGGGGTAAGAGACTTCGTAAGGAATCATTGGCAGTTTTAGTTGGAGACAAGAATATTTACGATGTAAGTGAACTTCCTTTTGGTGATTTGAAAGCTTATTTGCAGGACTTAGAATTAAATGAGACACAGATGCAAATAGGACGATTACTACTAAGAGAAATTAAAGCTAGGGTTCAGTTCCTTCTTGATGTTGGCCTAGATTATTTAAGTTTATCTAGAGCTACCGCTACCCTATCAGGAGGAGAAGCCCAAAGGATTCGTTTGGCTACTCAGATAGGTTCAGGCTTAGTAGGAGTGGCTTATATATTAGATGAGCCTAGTATTGGACTTCATCAAAGAGATAACAGTAAGTTAATTAAGGCCCTTACTAACCTGAAAGATTTAGGTAATACATTAATAGTAGTAGAACATGATGAAGAGACGATGCGAGAAGCAGACGTTATAGTAGATATAGGACCAGGTGCAGGGAAAAATGGCGGTGAGGTTGTCGCAGTAGGAAATATTGACGACATTATTAATGAACCGACCTCTATTACAGGCGACTATTTAAGTGGACGCCGAAAGATACCGGTGCCAACTAATAGAAAAGAACCTACAGGCTACTTAAATATAAAAGGGGCAGCAGAAAACAATCTAAAAAATATAGATGTTGACCTACCACTAGGTGTAATGACTTGTGTAACAGGGGTTTCAGGATCAGGTAAGTCTTCCCTAATTAATGAAGTTTTATATAAAAGATTAGCTACAGATTTAAACAGGGCAAAAACCTTGCCACCAGGTAAACATAAAGAGATCCTAGGTATGGATCAATTAGATAAAGTAATAAACATTGACCAATCACCTATAGGTAGAACTCCAAGGTCTAACCCAGCCACTTATACAGGCGTATTTGACGACATTAGAGAGCTCTACTCATTAACACCTGACGCCAAGATGAAAGGCTATAAAAAGGGCAGATTCAGCTTCAACGTAAAGGGAGGACGATGTGAAGCCTGTAGGGGTGATGGAATAAATAAAATTGAAATGAACTTTTTACCAGATGTATATGTTCCATGTGAAGTATGTAATGGAAAGAGGTATAACAGAGACACCTTACAAGTTAAATATAAGGGAAAGAATATATCTGACATTCTAAATATGACAGTAGAAGAGGCTGTAGAGTTCTTTGAACCTATACCTAAAATCTATAGAAAGATTAAGACTTTAGTTGATGTGGGTTTAACATATATAAAACTTGGACAACCATCAACTACTTTATCAGGTGGAGAAGCTCAAAGAATTAAACTTGCAACAGAGCTGAGTAAGAGAAGTACAGGTAAAACAATATATATTCTAGATGAACCAACTACAGGTCTTCACTTTGCAGATGTTCACAAACTAGTGGATATTCTAGGGAAATTAACTGAAGGTGGTAATACAGTTGTAGTTATAGAGCATAATCTTGATGTTATAAAGACAAGTGATTATATTATAGATTTGGGGCCAGAAGGTGGAGACAGGGGTGGAACCCTTGTTGCTGCTGGGACTCCAGAAGATGTGGCTAAGGTTGAAGAGTCATATACTGGACAGTATTTAAAAGGTATGCTTGGAACTTCAGAGATAGATAAGAATAAAGCTGTATAGAAGAAAGTAGGTATAGAAGTGGCTAGTGATTTTTTTGCAATGATATCAAGAATGAAATATATAAAACGATGGTCCTTAATGAAGAACTCATCACAAGAAAACATAAGTGAACATTCTTTAGAGGTTAGCATGATAGCACATTGTCTGGCAGTTATAAGTAATAGAAGGTTGGGAAATAAGCTTAATGTAGAGAGAGTAGCACTTATGGGTCTTTATCATGATTCTACGGAGATAATAACAGGAGACTTACCTACTCCAGTTAAGTATTTCAATAAGTCTATTCAAGGGTCATATAAGGATTTGGAAAAGCAAGCAGCAAAGCAGTTACTTAACATGTTGCCAGAAGACCTAAAAGAGGACTATGAGGATTTGTTTATTCCAGATGAAAAAGATGAATATTTATGGAAACTTGTTAAGGGAGCTGATAAGATATCGGCCTTAATAAAATGTATTCAAGAAGAAAACACAGGTAATACAGAATTTATAAGTGCTAAAAAGAGTACTATGGAAATAATTAAAGATTTAAATATAAAGGAAGTTGATATATTTATAGAAGAGTTTCTACCTTCTTATGAGAAAACCCTTGATGAATTGGGAAAATAAATATTAATAAAAATAATATATAGAAAAATTAAAATAGCTTGATAAATTATCTTAATCATTTAAAATTAATATAGAACTGTACTTAATTTAGGGGATGATATCTCCGGGAGGCTAGAATGAAGCAAGATAGAATATTAATTATTGATTTAGGGGCAACTAATAATACAGATATAGCTAGAGAGATAAGATCACTGGGCGTATTTAGTGAAATACACCCCCATGATCTAACTGTAGAAGAAGTAGAAGGTTTAGATAATGTAAAGGGGATTATTCTAAACGGCGGAGAAAACCGTGTAGTAGATGGAGTTCAAATAGATGCTTCAGAGGCTATATATAATATAGGAGTTCCTATAATGTCAGTTGACCATCAAGGTTCTAAACAATGGGCACAAGACCTAGAAGAACGTAAAAGTACGATAGCAAGCTTTGTTTTTGATGAATGTGAAGCTAGCAAGGACTGGAATATAGATAATTTTATCACAGAACAAGTTGATCATATTAGAGAAACAGTTAGTGATAGGAAGGTCCTTCTTGCCTTATCTGGAGGTGTTGATTCTTCAGTTGTTGCGGCCTTACTTTTGCGTGCAATAGGAGACCAACTTGTTTGTGTACATGTTAATAATGGACTTATGCGTAAAGGGGAATCTGAAGAGGTTATAAATGTTTTTGGTAAAAAGATGGGGATGGGATCTAACCTTATTTATGTAAATGCCAAAGACAGATTTCTTGATAAATTAACAGAAGTAGAAGACCCAGAAGAAAAGAGAAAAATCATTGGTAATGAGTTTATATATATTTTTGAAGAAGAAGCTCGTAAGTTAGATGGTATAGACTTCTTAGCTCAAGGAACAATATATTCAGATGTAATTGAATCAGGAACAAAAACAGTTAAGGCTATAAAAAGCCACCACAATGTGGGAGGCCTTCCTGAAGATTTACAATTCGAATTAATTGAACCTCTAGATATGCTTTTTAAAGACGAAGTTAGACAATGTGGTCTTGCCCTTGGCCTTCCAGAATCCATGGTATTTCGTCAGCCCTTCCCAGGGCCAGGACTTGGTGTTCGTTGCCTTGGAGCAATTACAGAAGATAGATTAGAAGCAATTCGGGAGTCTGATGCTATTTTAAGAGAAGAATTTAAAAATGCAGGACTAAATAAAAAGGTATGGCAATACTTTACTGTAATCCCAGACTTCAAGTCTGTAGGAGTAAAAAACCACCAAAGAACTTATGATTGGCCAGTAATAATCCGTGCGGTAAACACTGTAGATGCCATGACTGCAACTATAGAAAGAATTCCATATGATATTCTTGATTTGATAACAGAGAGAATAACCCATGAAGTTCCAGGGGTTAACCGTGTGTTATATGATTTAACACCAAAACCAACAGGGACTATTGAGTGGGAGTAGTACCCAGAGGTTTCAAGCTGAAAGGGTAGAAAGCTATGTAGGTACTACCCCTGTCAGGGTTGAGAGACCTATCCCAATTTATGAAATAAATTGCTGGAAGGTCCTCTGTCAGGGTTTCCAGCGAAACGACAGTTGAGTTGTAGAAACCTACGACAAGAGGCTTATAGCGACTGTAAGGAGCTAGAAGTCCGCAACCTACGGCTGG
>CAZXSM010000055.1:0-14491 GCA_964643255.1 uncultured Lachnospiraceae bacterium | reverse complement strand
GAGATGCCCAGGTAGATTTACATAGTGCTATGGAAATACCAGATAGACAAGATGTTGTTGTTAATAATGTTTGTACTGTTATGATTACTGGAAATCCGGGTATATCAAACATAATAAATGATAGTGGTAAAGAAGTTATTACACCTGGAGCTAGACAAGTAATCGTAAAATATGAAAATGGCGAGTTTAAGTAAAAATAACACCTAAATAGTTAGTAATTATAAAAAAAGTAGACCTATATAAAAAAAGGTTCATTTCTTTGGAAGTGAACCTTTTTTATAATTAAAATATGAAAGTGTAAGATTATCAACTAATTTGATAGGAATATATAAGATAAGGGGAAGTGATATATATGAAGAATTATGGATTTTTAAACGATAAAGGAACATTTTATGTAAAGAACCCAGAAAATACTAGTTATTTATATTTTCCATTAGTAGGTGAACAAGGTGTTAAGAGTGCAATAACACCTAATTTAGGTGGAGATATTAAGAATAACCAAAATCAATTTGTATTACAACCCGTTTCAGTAGAAGACCTACATAATAATAAATCAACAAGAAATTTTTGGTGTAATATATCTGGAAGTGGCATATGGTCAGCTACAGGTGTTTCAGCCGAGGAGCAAGCTAATAAGTTTAGTCAGGATAAAGAAGAGACATATTTAGAAGCAGGTATACTGTGGCACAAACTTACAAGGGAGTCTAGTAAATACGGGTTAAAGTCCCAAATTCTTTCTTTTGTTCCAAGTTCACATCCTAATACTGAAGTTATGCAAGTTAAAATTAGCAATACTAGTAGTGAGCCTATTACTTTTACTCCTACAGCTGCTATTCCTATTTATGGTAGAAGTGCAGATAATATTAGGGATCACAGACATGTTACTTCCCTTTTACATCGCATTAAAACAAGAAAATATAGTGTATCTGTTGATCCAACATTAACCTTTGATGAGAGAGGACACAAGAAGAATAATATAACTTATTTTGTTAGTGGAGTTACTGAGAAGGGAAATGAACCAAAAGGGTTTTATCCAGTTGTCGAAAGTTATATTGGAGAGGGTGGGAGCTTTGAATGGCCAGAAGCTATAGTAAGGAATTTGCCCCCTGTTACTTCTGGATATTCATGTGAAGGCTATGAAGCTATGGGAGCAATACAATTCGACGAAACTACATTATTACCAAATGAGGATAAAACCTACATTGTATTGATTGGCCTATATAACAATGACCAGGAAGAAGACAGTTACATAGATAAGCTTACTGAAGAATTTAATTCTCATGATAAGCTAACTGCACATTTTAAAGAAACTTGCAGGTATTGGGCCAATCAAAGTAATGTAAAATATCACACTGGAGATGAAGAGTTTGATAATTTTATGAACTGGGTCAACATACAACCAACCCTTCGTAGGTTATTTGGTTGTTCATTTCTTCCTCACCATGATTATGGTAAAGGTGGAAGAGGATGGAGAGACTTGTGGCAAGATCTCTTAGCTCTTATCATAATGCATCCTAAGGATATTAAAGATATGTTAATTAACAACTTCGCTGGAGTACGTGTTGATGGGACTAATGCAACTATTATTGGTGATAAGCCAGGAGAATTTATTGCCGATAGAAATAATATCACTAGAGTATGGATGGATCATGGAGTATGGCCTTGTATAACTACTAAGCTTTATATAGAACAAACAGGGGACATTTTAATTCTTCTTACTAATGTTACTTACTTTAAAGACCGTCAAGTAGTAAGGGGAAGTAAAATAGATGAAAAATGGACTAATGATACACCTACAGTCCTATTAGATTCTTCAAACAAGACTTACTATGGCACAGTACTTGAACATTTATTACTACAAAACTTAACTGCTTTTTATGAAGTAGGAGAACATAATCATATAAGGTTAAGAGGAGCCGACTGGAACGATGCTTTGGATATGGCACCTAACAGAGGTGAAAGTGTGGCTTTTACTGCTGCATATGCCAAGAACTTAAGTGACTTAGCAGACTTAATTAGTATTCTTAAAGAAAAACACCAAATAAATGAGATAGAAGTTATGAAAGAAATGGAAATTTTATTTACTGATGATGCCGAACTTTATGACAGTATTGAATCAAAAAACAATTTATTGGAAGAATATTGTAATAGCTGTTACTACAATGTATCAGGAGAAAAAATATATATCCCAAGTGATAAAGTTATTAGTAGTTTAAGAAATAAGGCTGATTGGATTAAAGACAATATCAGGGAAAACGAATGGATAAAAGACCAAGATGATTCAGGCTGGTTTAATGGTTACTATGATGATAGTGGCAATAGGGTGGAAGGCTTTATAGATGGAAGTCCTAGAATGATGCTAACAAGTCAGGTGTTTACTATAATGTCTGAAACTGCAAGCAAGGATCAAGTAGAACAACTTGTTAATGCAGCAGACAAACATTTATATGATAAAAATGTTGGGGGATATAGATTAAACACTAATTTTAATGAAGTTAAATTAGACCTTGGAAGAATGTTTGGTTTTGCTTATGGACACAAAGAAAACGGGGCAGTATTTTCACATATGACTGTTATGTATTCATATGCCTTATACGAAAGAGGCTTCGCTAAGGAAGGCTTTAAGGCAATAGATACTTTATATAGTCAAGCAATAGATTTTCCTAAAAGCAAAATTTATCCTGGTATCCCTGAATATTTCAATAGTGATGGACGAGGAATGTATCATTACTTAACAGGCTCTGCTAGTTGGCTTCTTCTTACAGTAATAAGTCAGATGTTTGGTGTTAGAGGTAATCAAGGAGATCTAATTATAGAACCAAAACTTGTTAAAGAACAATTTGATCATGAAGGCAAGATTAATATAAGTTTAGAATTTCAAAACAAGAAGTTTAACATTATATATATTAATAAAGATAATAAAGACTATGGTGAATATATAATCAAAGATTTATATTTTAATGGTATGAAAAAATCAGTAGACCAATCTAGTATAAGTATTTCACTAGAAGAGATTATGGAACTTGATAAGAAGAAAACACATGAGATAATTTTGGTACTTAACAATTAAATGCTAGTTTAGAAAAGAAAGGTATAGTTTTAATATGAAAAGAGAAAGCAAAGATTTTATTATTAATGATTATGGTAAAAAATCAACTTTCACAAGTTTTTTACCTGGTGTGTGTGGAACACATGGTATACCAATCTGGTGCTTTTATGTAAACAGAGGCCAGGGTGTTTCAAGTTTTGGTGTACAAGATAAAGACCATGCTATTATGGAATTTTATCCAGCCCATCAAGGTTACCAAAATGTTAAAAGAACAGGCTTTAGAACCTTTTTAAGAAAAAATGGTAAGTATATAGAACCCTTTAGTGACGAAGACGTAAGCCATAACATGGTTATATCTATGAATGGTTTTGAAATCAATGAAAATGATGAAGAAAATCAAATCCATACAAAGGTAAGCTACTTTAGTCTACCAGAAGAAAAAGTAGGGGCCCTAGTTAGGAAAGTAACTATTACAAATACTGGGGATCAAAAAATCGACCTTGATGTTCTAGATGGTATGCCAGCTTGTATTCCATATGGTGTGGATATGGGAAGTATGAAGAACATGGGGCAAACTATAAAAGCTTGGATGCAAGTAGAAGATGTAGAGAAAAACTTACCATATTATAGGGTAAGAATAAGTACTACAGATACTGCAGACGTTACTCAAATAGAAGGTGGTAACTTCTCTTTTGCAAGCTTAGCTGATGGTACAAGATTAAAACCTATTGTTGACCCTGAAATAATCTTTTCTTATGATACCTCCCTTGATAGGGCAGTAGGTTTTGAAGAATTAGGAACTAAAGGTTTACTAGAGCAAAAACAAGTAACACAAAACCAACTTCCTTCAAGTTTTTATGCTACATCTAAGGAGTTAAATCCTTCAGAAGAAATAACAATTTATCAAGTTATTGGTCAAGTAGAAAGTAAAAATATATTAGAAGAATTCATGGAACAAGACAAAGACCAAGCATATTTTGAAAACAAGAGACAAGTAGCAGATAAGCTTACTAATGACTTATGTAGTGTTATTAGGACTGATACAGCTTCAGAAGATTTTAATGCCTATTGTGAATACACATATTTAGATAATTTTCTTAGAGGTGGTTACCCAATAAAACTTGGTAAAGATAAGGTCTTTTATATTTACTCAAGGAAACATGGGGATCCAGAAAGAGATTATAACTTTTATACTGTAAGTCCTGAATTCTATACCCAAGGTAATGCAAACTTTAGAGATGTTAATCAAAACAGAAGATGCGATGTGTTTTTTGCTCCATTTGTTGGCACTGAAAATATAAAGTTGTTTTATAGCTTAATTCAACTAGATGGATACAATCCTTTATCTATTGAAAAAATAACCTATGCTCTTGATAAAGAAGATGCAGATAAGGTTTTAGAAAACAAAAACATTAGTAATGCTAGTGATCTATCGGATTTTATAAGCCAGCCATTTACACCAGGAGACTTATACAAAAAACTAGACACAATTGATATAGGAGATGAGGATGTATCTCCATTGTTTGATGAAATTATTGATATGTCCAATAAGCAAGTAAATAGTAATTTTGGTGAAGGCTATTGGTCAGACCACTGGACCTACAATTTAGACCTTATTGAGAATTATCTTGAAGTATTTCCAGAAAAGGAAGAAGACCTACTATATGAACAAGACTATACTTACTTCCTATCTCAGATAAATGTTAAGCCAAGACATAAAAGATATGTTGAAACCAAGAATGGTCTTCGTCAGTATGATGCCCTAGATGAATCAACTAGGAGAAACACACAAGAGAAATTAGTAAGAAGTGATTATGGTAAAGGCAGTGTAGTTAAGTCTACTTTAATGGAAAAACTAATTCTGCTTTGTGCTACTAAGTTTTCTACTTTAGATGCTTATGGTATGGGAGTAGAAATGGAAGCCGGCAAGCCAGGATGGTATGACGCACTAAACGGACTTCCAGGACTTTTTGGATCTTCTATGGCTGAAACCTATGAATTATCTAGAAACATAGAATTCACCTTAGATAGCCTAGTAAAATATCCAAGAGAGCTAGAACTACTTGAAGAACTTGTAGAGTTTATAAAGTCTATCGATGCTATTGTTAAAGAAGAGAAAGATTCTTTAATGAATGATATGGAAGTTATATCATTTTGGAACAAGGCTAATGATGTAAAAGAAAGTTATAGACAAGAAGTTTTCAACGGAATATCAGGAGATAGGGTTAAGGTTAAAAGTAATCTTCTTGTTACCACTCTTAAAGAATGGTTAGAGGTAGTTAATAGGGGAATTGAAAAAGCTTGTAGTTTAGAAGAGGCTATATCACCAACATATTTTGCTTATCAAGTAAATGAATATGAAGAATATAAAGATGGTTTTATTCCAAAGCATTTTGAAATTATAAGAATGCCTCTGTTTTTAGAAGGACCTGTTAATTATTTAAAACTAGATTTAGACAAAGATAAAAAAATCAATTTATACAAAAATGTTAAAAACAGTGATATATATGATGAGAAATTATCTATGTATAAAGTAAATGAATCTCTTAAAGATGCTTCTTTTGAGATAGGTAGAGCAAAAGCCTTTACTCCTGGATGGTTAGAAAATGAATCTGTGTGGATGCATATGGAATATAAATATTTATTAGAATTATTAAAGTCAGGTTTATATGAAGAATTCTTTAATGATTTCCATAAGGCAGCAGTTGTGTTTTTAGATCCTGAAGTATATGGAAGAAGTATTTATGAAAACTCATCATTTATAGCTTCAAGTAAGAATCCAAATGAAAACTATCATGGTAAAGGATTTGTAGCAAGGCTAAGTGGATCGACTATAGAATTTGTGAACATGTGGAAAATTATGATGTTTGGAGAAAATCCATTTAATATTAAAGACAATGAGTTAACTTTATCATTTATGCCAGCTATTCCATCATATTTGATTGAAAGTGATAATAATAAAAACAAGGTGATTTCAGCAACCTTCCTAGGAAAAACTAAGGTTAATTATATTTTATCAGACCAAAAGGAATTAATTCCAGGAGAATATGATATCAAGCATATGGAATTTATCAATAATGAAGATGAAATGGAAACTGTTAATGGAAATGTAGCTAAAGGTTTCTTAGCCAAGGATGTTAGGGATGGAAATATTAAAGAAATCAATGTTCATCTAAAATAAGCACATACTATAAAAGTACACAAGTATAGAAGAATCTTTATAGTAGAAATGATTATAAAAAAAGAACACCTTTTTAAAAAATAAGAGATTATATATAAAATATATAAGATATATAATTAATTCAGTAACATAAATAGTAACAAATATGAAGGAGGATATTTTATGAAGTTAAGAAAGTTATTAGCACTATTAGTTGTTTTAGCAATGAGTTTTGCATTAGTTGCTTGTGGTGGAGACGATGATGCAGATACTAGTAATGACACTCAAACTGAAGACACTGATGTAGCAGAAGACAGTGATGATGCAGATGTTGAAGAGGATGACGCAGAGGATAGTAGCGATGCAGATGGATTAAGTGGCAAGTTAGTAGTTTGGACACTAGCTGTTGACTTAGAAGATTTTTCCGGCAAGTTTATGGAAGAAAATCCTGATGTAGAAATCGAAACAGTTGTTATTGCTCCAGCTGATTATCCAACAAAAGTTCAATCTGCTTTACTTGGTGGAGCAACTGAGCCAGACATTATTGTTGGTGAACCACAAATGTTACCAGAAATGTTTGAAGCAGGTTTCTTTGAAGATTTAGATCAAGAACCATACAATGCACAACAATACGCAGACGATATAGTTGACTATGTATGGGAAGTTGGACAAGATGCTGATGGTGTACAAAGAGCTATAAGTTATCAAATTACACCAGCAGGTATTTTCTATCGTAGAGATATCGCAAATGAAGTATTTGGAACTGAAGATCCAGAGGAAATTGGCAAATTATTTGCAGATTATGAAACAATTTTAGAAACTGGTGAAACACTAAGAGAAGAAGGATATAGAATATTTGCTTCTGACGGTGAAATGGGTAACTTCTCAGGGGATACTCCTTGGGTTATTGATGGAAAGTTAAACGTTGACCAAGCAAGACATGACTATATGGATTTAAGTATTGCACTTTATCAAAACGACTTAACAGCATTTGCTGGCCAATGGTCCGCACCTTGGTATCAAGCTATGTCAGGTGAAGTACCTGTACTAACAGCAGAAACTAATATCTGGGACGAAGCAGAAGTTGCATCAGCAGCTGAAAACGCAGAAATGACAGAAGTATTCGCATTTGGTTTACCATCATGGGGTGTTCTTACTATGAGAGATAACTATGGCGATACAGCTGGCCAATGGGGAGTTTGTTCAGGACCTGCATACGGTTTTGGCGGCGGAACATATATTGGAATTAGTGCAACTAGTGAAAGAAAAGAATTAGCTTGGGAATATGTTAAGTTCTGTACTCTTGATGAAGAAACATTAGAGTGGTGGATCGAGTATTCAGAAGGTGACGTAGTTTCTTCAATACCTGTACTTGAAGCATACGCAGACTATGAAAACCCAATGTATGGTAATCAAAATACATATGCTTTCTGGCTAGAACAAGCAGAAGGAATTGATTACTCAAAGGTTACAAGATACGATACAGTTATAGGTGACGCTTGGGGCGCTGCAATTACAGCAGTTAAAACTGAAGAAATGACTAAAGAGGAAGCTATTGATGAATTCTATGACACTGTAGCATCCACTTATCCAGAATTAGAGATTGAACGTTAAAATAATTTATATATAATATAAGCATTAGTTCATTCTTTGAATGCTAATTATATTATTAAAGTATAATTAAAAAGGTGGAGATTCCTTTAATGGGCTCCACCTTTTAAAAGTAAAAGGGGGCAAGATTATGAAAGGCAATGTGACAAAAGCAAAGAAAAAGAAAAATGTTAACAATTATGCATATCTATTTGTATTGCCCTTTATAATTGTATTCTTAATATTCAATGTATACCCAGTTCTTCGAACATTACAGTTAAGTTTTACAAATTATAAGGGTTATGGTGAAGAAACATTTATAGCATTGGCTAACTACAAAAGAGCACTACAAGATAAGTTTTTCTGGCGTTCTTTAGTTAACACATTTAGAATATGGATTCCTAATATTATAGTTCAATTAGGAATAGCATTACTATTAACAGTTATTTTTAGTGATATGAAGTACAAAGTTAAAGGTTTAGGTATTTTTAGAGCAATATATTATTTACCAAACTTAATAGCCGCAACTTCTGTAGCATTTCTTTTTAAAACATTACTAGACTGGAGATTTGGTTCTTTTAATCAAATACTTATGGAAATGGGAATAACAAATCAACCAATAGATTGGTTAGGGTCACCTGGAACAGCACCCTATGTAGTTGCTATGATAAATGCATGGATGTGGTTTGGTAATTCATTTATCATTTTAATGGCTGGTGTACAAGGGATCTCAACAGACTATTATGAAGCTGCAAGAATCGATGGAGCTGGTAGATGGCAACTATTTACAAGAATTACTATGCCTCTTTTAAAACCAATTATGCTATATGTTACAATTACATCCTTAATTGGTGGTATCCAAATGTTTGATATTCCATTCTTGATTTCAGATGGTACTAATGGTAGTCCTGGTGGTATATTACAAACAGGCATGATGTATGTTTACAAATTTGGTTTCGAGGCCTTCCAAGTAGGATATGCTTCAGCAGCATCATATTTGATATTCTTATTAATACTAGTATTATCCGCTATACAATTTAGATCAGCTAGAAAGGGGGAAGATGAATAAAATGGATAGAAAACTTGGTTATAATGTTAAAAAATCCTTATTATATTTATTGATTGTTCTTCTAGCAGTTACTTGTTTACTACCTTTCTTGCTTATGATTGTAAACTCAACGAGAAGTGGTAGAGAAATCATGACTACTGTTTCCTTAATACCTGGGGCTTCTTTATTAGAAAACTGGGAAACTGTATTTGATTATTTTAACTTATTTAAAGGTATGTTAAACAGTGTTATAGTTGCAATTCCAGCAACATTCTTTACTGCATATTTTTCAGCCCTAACAGCATATGCACTTTCTGTGTATAATTTTAAAGGAAAAAAATTACTATTTGGTATAATTGTTATTTCTATGATGATACCAGGACAATTGGGCTTAATTGGATTCTACAACTTAGTAAGTAGACTTAAAATGGTAGATACTTATTGGCCATTAATCTTACCTGCTATTGCTAGTGCTGGAACAGTTTTCTTTTTAAGACAATATACTGTATCGGTTTTATCTCGTTCCTTATTGGAGGCAGCAAGAATCGATGGAGCATCTGAAATAAGAATCTTCCATAGAATAGCTCTACCAATTATGAAACCAGGTATTGCTACAATTTCAATAGGTGCTTTTATAGGTAATTGGAACAATTATTTAACTCCATTGATTATACTTAATACACCTAAGAAATTTACCCTTCCAGTTATGATGGCTTCCTTAAATTCATCAACTGATATTGCAAGTAATCAAGGTGCAATATATTTAAGTGTAGCTATTTCATGTATACCTATATTAATAATGTTTTCTTTCTTCTCAAAATACATTATTAGTAGTATTACAGCTGGATCTGTAAAAGAATAATACAAAATGTACACGGAGGATGAAACATATAATTATGAAAAAAATATCGGAAAAGCTAAAAAATATTGACTTTAAAAAGATCAAACCAAATAAATTCATTAATACAATTGCCGGGAAACTAATTATTTGTTTTCTAATCCCTGTACTTTTTCTAGTTATATTGGGAGTATCTGCTTATCTTAATGCTTCAAAAACAATAATTGCTAATTATACAGACTCTACAGTATCTGCTATAAATTCAACAAGTGATTATTATAATGTAATTTTGGAGAACGTAGCAGATGAAGCAACACAAATTGTAAATGATAATACTATAAAAACTTATTACACATCTTTTGATAGTTTGGATTCTTTCCAGGAAGATGAATATAGAAGATATGTAACTAATACAATAACGGAATTAACCGTTGGTCGTTATATAGATAATATTACCCTTATAACAAATAGAGGGAGAACAGTTACAGGATCAGGTGATATATCAACTGTTGTACCTTCTAACATTGTACTTTATGATGAAATTAAAGAAACAGAAGAAATAGAACTTGTGGATTCTAGAGAACGTTATGTAACATCTTGGTTTGGAGCTCATAGCACTCTTGATGAACTAATGAAAAATGATCCTAACAATTATGCTATAACAGCTGTAAGACCTTTACTCAGTGTAAATTATGAGCCTATAGGATATGTAATTGTTGATATTAAACAAGATGTTATACTTGATGCTATGGCTACATTAGATTTACCAGAAGATAGTTTGATTGCCTTTATTTCACCAGATGGTAGAGAAATTTCACCATCAAATACAGAAGATCCAATTTTTACTGATCAGTCATTTTATCAAAATGCTTTTGAAAGTGAAGACATATATAACAGCAGTAATGTTAAAATTGATGGTCATGATTATCTATATATATATTCTAAAATTGGAGATACAGGTTCTATGCTAAGTATAGCTGTGCCTGAAACTTATTTTATTGGTCAAGCAAGCTCAATTAAGATTCTATCAATACTATTAACACTTATATCAGCAATAGTTGCTATACTAATTGGAGTATATGTTTCATCTAATATTAGTAAGACTCTAAAAGGTGTTAATGATACATTAGGAAAAGCTGCAGATGGAGATCTAACAGTTACAGCACAAGTTAAAAGTAATGATGAGTTTAAGATATTAGCAAACTCAATAAACAACATGATAGACAATATGAAGACTCTAATTCAAAGTTCATTAGAGATGAGTGATACAGTTGTAATATCAACAGATAATGTTACAGAAAACTCTGTTTTATTACTATCTGCATCAAAAGACATTGCCACTTCAATAGGTGAAGTCCAGCTTGGTATTACGCAACAGGCACATGACTCAGAAGATTGTTTAAAACAAAGTGATGAATTAAACCAAAGAATAAATCTTGTAAAAGAAAATTCAATTGCTATAGAAGAAATTGCAGATGATACTAAAGAAATTGTAAGGGATGGTATAAGTAAAGTAAATGAGCTTAATACTTCTACCAAATCAAGTATAGATATTACAAATGAAACTATAAAGGATATTGAGGAACTAGAGTTAGAATCAAAATCTATAGAACAAATTACAAATGTTATAAATGAGATTGCTGAACAAACAAACTTACTATCACTAAATGCATCTATAGAAGCAGCTAGAGCAGGAGAGTATGGTCAAGGATTTGCTGTAGTAGCAGTAGAAATAAGAAAATTAGCAGAAAAATCTCTTTCTTCAGCTAAAGAAATAGAAACAATCATTAAAAACATTTTGAGGAAAACAAGTGAAACAGTCGATACTGTAAAAGAAGCAGAAGCCATTACAAGACAAACAGAAGTTAACTTAGAAAATGTTGTTGACTTGTTCCAAAACATGAATACTCATGTTGATGATTTAGCAGAAAGACTTCAAAACATAGCCGGTGGTATTTTAGATATATCTAAATCAAATGAAAGTACACTTGTTGCTATTGAAAGCATTTCCGCAGTATCAGAAGAAAACTCTGCAGCATCTGAAGAAGTAGAAGCTACTGCCGAACAACAACTAGAAGCTGTTCAGCTATTAAATGAAAACATCAAAGAATTAAAAGAAGATACTTTAAAACTTGAAGAAACAATTAAACAGTTTAAAATTAAATAAATATTTATTAGTAATTTACACATTGTCTTACATAAAAAGAGGCTTGGAAGATTTATTTCAAGTCTCTTTTTGCTTACTACACCTGTAGACTTGTAAAAAAATGATAATATCATATTTTTTAAATGTTTATTAATATTTAAGTTGTAATATATGGCTCAAAATGGTAAATTAAATATGAAATTTATAACTAATATATTATAATCGATATTGCTTAATATAATTTGCTTAGGAAAGGATACCACTATGGATTACCCATTATTAAAAAACAACTTACCTCCATCTATTAAAAAAGTATGGAGAAACACAAGCTTTTTAACTTTATTTATTTTACTTTCTGTAGGCATTATAATCAGTGGTTTAATTTATTATTTCGGTAACTTTGAAGGAATAATAGTGTTTTTTGCAATAATGTATTTTTTAGTAACTATATTAGTATTTATAATATCTAATCTATTAATTCCTTTTAGATATAATTATTTTCGTTATGAAATAACAGATGATGATATTATATACCAGTCAGGCTTTTTTTTTAGAAAAATTACATATGTACCTATTAATAGGATTCAACATATTGAAACTGAACAAGGGCCTTTTCTTCGTAAAGCAAATTTAATGGAGTTGATGATACATACAGCTGCAACAACTCATCGTATTGCAGGACTTTCTGTAGAAGATACTTTGAATTTACGTGAGCAAATAATCGAAAAGATGAAGGAGGCAAATACTGATGTCTGATAGAAAAAGATTTCATCCTATTGCCTTAATATCTTATTTTATCAAAACATTTTATGGATTAATCTTTATAGTAGTTCTTGCTTTGTTTAACCTTGATTCAAACCCATTGATACCTTTACTCATTATCCTAGGTGTTATCATTGTTAGCTTGATTGTTTCTTTATTCAAGCATTATACTCATACATATATAATTAATGAGAATAAAATAGTTATGTACAAAGGTTTATTTGTTAAAAGGGAGACAGAAATTCCTTATGAACGAATTCAGACAATAAAACAAAGACAATGGTTTTTCTACAAACCTTTTAATGTAGTTCAGATTTTAATAGAGACAGGTAGCACATCAGATAATGAGGCTGAAGCGTCTTTATTAGCTGTAGATGAGTCCTTAATAGACTTGATTGAAGAATATAGGCATAAACGTCTTAATGGCTCTCAATCTGATAAAAGCAAGCCCTTAGACAAGGGTAATATACAAGATAGTTATAGTGATACCAATGATAGTGATTTCAGTTTTAGTGATTCTTTTGTTAATCTTGATAACAAAGATAAGATAGAAGATGAAGAAGTCATTTATACTTACAAGATGTCTAATACAGATATATTTTTATTTGCATTAACAGATTTAAATATAATACTTGTTCTTCTTACTGTAGTTGTTTTTATACAAACCTTGTTTACAGAGTATTCTTTTATAATAGATAGGATACCTAAAGACTTTTTTGATAGTATAGATAACTTTCTTGCACAATCAATTTGGCTTGTAGTCTCTATCTTGATTATTACAAGTATAGGGTTTTTGATAATTTTTTCCCTTATTAAAAACTTTTTATATTATTTTGAATTTACAGTTACTTGTAGTAAGAAAACAATAACAATTGAATATGGGGTTTTTGAAAGAAAAACTCAAAAATTTCCCATTAGTAAGATCCAAGGAATAAAAGTATATCAGCAGTCTATAAGAAGGCTGTTTAAGATGTCTTCAGTGGAAATTATAATAGTTGGCGGACAAGAAAAGGCTGGAGAAAATAGTATTGAGAAAAAGCTTTTCCTTTTACCATTAATTAAAACAGATAAGATGTATCAAGCTTTTCAAGAAATTTTCCCTGACTATACTATTGAAGATCCTGAAATTAATTATGTAGGGAGAGGAAAACTGTTTTATTTTTGGCGATGGATAATTCTTATTTTCCTTCCAATGATTATTGTAGCTTTCTTTTTATATACTTGGCTTGGAATTATTATTTTACTAATAGGATCAGTTTTTATCTTGTTTAATTGGTTTGATTATCGTTATCAAGGATATGCTATTTTGGACAAGAACTTGTTAGTTATCCAAAACTTTGTAGGTATTTCTAAGGTTCAAACATATGTAGATAGGTCAAAAATCCAGTCTTTTACCAAGCATTCATCTATATTATTGCTAAGGAAAAACATAGGTAATTTTGAGTTTTTTATTAAGTTTGGAATGATACCACTTCCTGTTAGATTAAGATATGTAGACCTTAAAGATATCAATATTGTTCAGAATTTTATAATTAATAGAGATTATATTGCAAGGGATTAAAAATGTTTTATATTTTTCTTGACATTTTTATCATCTTATGCGTATAATAGAACAAATCATAAACCATTGAGTAAGAAGAGTAGATTTTGCCTTAATTTTACAGAGAGTTACAGATTGGTGAGATGTAACAAATATTAGCAAAGTTGAATGGGCTTACGAGGGTAGGGAGAAAGGCATGTAAGAATGCCGAGTAATACCTAACGGAATCTCCATCCGTTATCAAGGGAGCATATATGTTAGTATATGAAAGAGTGGGTGCTTTGCACCAAACCGGGTGGTACCGCAAGAGTATAATATGCTTTTGTCCCAGTAGAGATACTGAGACAAGAGCTTTTTT
>CAZXSM010000054.1:1648-14501 GCA_964643255.1 uncultured Lachnospiraceae bacterium | reverse complement strand
TATTATGTAAATCCTTCTAAAATAAAGACACCTCAAATTATGATATAATTTGAGGTGTCTTTATATATTCTTGAAAGTGTATTATTTTGAGAATTGTTTATATCATTAAACTTAGCAACCTGGTTTTTTATACTTTGGGGTTTGGCAAGGACGACGAGCTCCTCCAACCCCATCCCCTTTACAAGGGTCAGGTTTGCCATAATAATCAGGCTTTTGATCATAATCAAGATCACGGTCGTAATCAGTTATCATATCAGTCCTGCCACCAACACCAGGTCTTCTACCACAGTTACATCCAGAGCCTATGCCACCAACACCAGGCCTTCTACCACAGTTACATCCAGGCCTTCTACCATGGTTGCAGTCAGGTCTTCTGTCTCCTGCCCCAGGACTTACCCCTGGTCTTACAGGTCTAGTTCTACATTTTCTATTATATTCATAATTACACATATAGATATTCCTTTCATATTTGATAATATATAATATGACAAAAGGTGACTTTATGTGACGAATGTATATAAAATTTCCTTATTCATTATTGTTGCGTATTGTAGGAAATAAAGTTATACTTATTGTAAGTGACTAAAAATTTAAAATATAATCATAATGAAATAAAGAGCTAAGAGTATAAAAACCAATATTTATATTAAACAAAACTAAAGATAGGAATGATAAAAAGTAGATAGGAGTGGTAATAATGAGAATGTACGATATAATATCCAAGAAAAAACATGGTGAGGAATTATCCAAAGATGAAATAAGTGCTATGATAAATGGCTATATAGATGGAGAAGTTCCGGATTATCAGATGTCAGCTATGCTTATGGCTATTTATTTTCAAGGGATGACACCAGAAGAAATTGGTAACTTAACTATTGAAATGGCTAAGTCGGGAGATGTTATTGACTTATCAGAGATTGAAGGCCTTAAGGTAGATAAGCATTCTACAGGCGGTGTTGGAGACAAAACGACCCTTGTAATAGGGCCAATGGTTGCTGCATGTGGTGGTAAAGTAGCAAAAATGTCTGGTAGAGGACTTGGGCATACTGGTGGAACCATTGACAAACTGGAGGCTATTCCAGGATTTGAAGTTGATATAGACGAAGATAAATTTGTAGATATAGTTAATGAAGTTGGAGTTAGTGTAGTTGGACAAACAGGCAACCTAGCACCTGCTGATAAGATGTTATATGCCTTAAGAGACGTAACAGCAACAGTTGATAGTATTCCATTAATTGCATCTTCAATAATGAGTAAAAAGCTAGCAGCAGGAAGCGATTGCATAGTTCTTGATGTTAAGACTGGTAGTGGAGCATTTATGAAGACTGTAGATGAATCCATTGAACTAGCTAAGACAATGGTGGAAATTGGTGAGCATGCAGGTAAGAAAACTATTGCTATAATAACTGATATGGATATTCCTCTTGGTCACAACATAGGTAATAGTCTAGAGGTTATTGAATCTATCGATACCTTAAAAGGAAATGGACCTAAAGACTTGACTGATGTTTCTATTATTCTAGCTTCTAATATGTTACATTTAACTGGAGGAGGAAGCGTAGAAGAATGTGAGGTCCTTGTAAAAGAATCTATATCAAATGGGACTGCCCTACAAAAGTTTGCAGACATGGTTGAAGCACAAGGTGGAGACAGTAGCCCTATACTAGATACTGACAAGTTTGATAAAGCACCATATACCTATGAAGTAAAGGCTGACACAGCTGGTTATATAAGCCATATGGACACTGAAAAGTGTGGGATTGCTTCAACGGTATTAGGAGCAGGAAGAGAAACAAAGGATAGTGTACTAGATTACACTGCAGGCATTAGCTTAAGGAAAAAGACTGGTGAAAAGGTAGAAAAGGGAGATGTTTTAGCTGTATTATATGCATCTAAAGAAGAATTGTTTGAGAAAGCAGAAGAAATTCTACTAGAGGCGTATGAATTTTCACAAGATCAAGTTGAGACAAGACCATTAGTTTTAGCTAGAGTTAGCATTGATGAGGTTGTTAAGTACTAATATATTATTAGATAAGAAATTAAATTAAAGGATGGTATTTATATGGATAATAAAGAAGTGTTACAATACGTAGATCATACATTATTAAAAGCAGTTGCAAGCTGGGACGAGATTAAAGTTATATGTGATGATGCATTAGAATTTGAAACAGCATCAGTTTGCATACCACCTTCTTACATAAGAAGGATAAAAGACGAGTATGGCGATAAAATAAATATATGTACAGTAATAGGTTTCCCTCTTGGCTATCAAACTACAGAGGTAAAACTTGCTGAAACTAAGCAAGCCCTTGAAGAAGGTGCAGGGGAAATTGATATGGTAATTAATATTGGTGATGTTAAGAATGGCCAATATAAAAAGGTCGAAGACGAAATTAAACTTTTAAAAGAAGCTGTAGGAGATAAAATTCTAAAAGTAATCATAGAAACTTGCTACTTAACAGAAGAAGAAAAAGTAGAAATGTGTAAAGCAGTTACTAATGCAGGAGCTTACTATATCAAAACTTCTACAGGATTTGGAACTGGTGGCGCAAGTCTTGCTGATATTAGACTATTTAAAGAAAACATCGGACCAGATGTTAAGATAAAGGCAGCAGGTGGAATTAAGAGTTTAGAAGAGATGAAACAATATATAGAAGAAGGCTGCAGCAGAATTGGAACTAGCTCAGCTATTAGCTTGTATAAAGAAAGCTTGTAATATTTAAGTAAATAGAAAGATAGGATTTAGGAGGAGACTTTCATGAAGAAAAGAATTATTAGTATTATATTATTGTTAACCATGATAATAAGTCCAGCCAGTGTATTTGCTACGGAAGCTACAGATGACGATATTATTGTTTCTCTAGGTGCTGACTTATCAGAAGAGAGAAAACAGGCAATATTAGACGAATTTGATGCACCTGAAGATGTAAAGATTATTTACACAACAAACGAGGAAGAACACAATTATTTAGGTGGAACGATTCCTGCTAAGCAGATAGGTACCAATGCCATATCTTCTGTAATGATTACATTTACCCAAGAAGGTAGTGGTATAAAAGTAGATACCAGTGATAAAATTAATTACATCACAGAAGAGAATTATATTAATGCTTTAATTACTGCAGGTGTTGAAGATGCTGATATCAAGGTAACTGCACCGGTAGAAGCTTCTGGTACAGCTGCACTTACTGGAATATTTAAAGCATATGAAGAAAAAACTGGTGAAACCATTGATGAAGATGTTAAAAAAGTAGCAAATGAAGAAATGGTTACCAACGCTGAGCTTAGTGATGAAGTTGGTGACGAAACAGCTACAGAAATTATAGTTAAAATCAAACAAGAAATTGCAGATAAAGCACCAGAAACAACTGAAGAAGTAAGGCAGATTATTATTAACGTTATTAATAACTTTGATGTTACTATATCAGATGAAATGATTGACAAGTTAGTATCTTTATTTGATAAGATGAAAGACGTTAATATTAACTGGGATGAAGTAACCAATCAGCTTGAAGAATTTACAGGCAAGGTATCAGACTACTTATCCTCAGAAGAAGGTCAAAGCTTCTTAGAGAAAGTGAAAGATCTATTTAATAGATTAATAGACTGGATAGGATCACTGTTTGACTAGGTAATATATGTCATATATATCATAAGAAAAAAATAATCCCCCTTGTGTTTAAGGTTTTTACACCTGAACATAGGGGGAAATTTTGATCTTAGAAGCATTTTATATTAAATTTACAAGTCCAAATTTGCATTATGTCCTTTTTGAGCACGCTTACGTTTTCTAACCTTCTTAGCACTTAGTTCTTGGTTCTTATATACAAAGGATTCCGTATCTGTTTCTACAACAGTAGAATAATCAATATAATCATCATCATCTAGCTTTATAGCTCTAACCCCTATGGCCATCCTCTTTAGTTCACTCACTTCATCTAATGAAAAGCCTAAAGATAAGCCATTCTTAGTAAGAATAATTACCTTCATATCACCGGATAGAACTTCAGAAGCTGATAATTTAGTTACTGAAACAACCTTATCATCATCTTTAAGCTTTGTAGCTATAAGGGAGTACCTATTAGTTTCAAACTCAGCGCCAGATACTTGTTTTATATAACCATTCTTGGTTACAAAGACTAATTGGCTTTCAAATAGTTCTTCAAAGGAAGTATAGAAAAGGATATTTTCTTTTTCCATCTTACTTAAGGTCTGGATTAAGACACCCTTATCTCTTATCTTGGCTTGTGGTATATCCAGGGCATTTACTTGATACATATTACCCTCATCAGTGAAGAAGCACAGCTTATCTGTGTTTTTCATTGGGATTATATGATTATATTCTTCTAGAGTCTCAGGAGAGGTTCTAGAATAACTAGCAGAATCTATGGATTTGGTATATCCGAATCTATCTATAAATATATAGATTTCTTCTTCTATAATTTCCTCTACATAAACTTCCTTGTCCTCGTTATCAATTTCTGTTCTTCTTGGCCTATTAAAGGATTTCTTATATTCTTGCAAACGAGCCTTTATTACTTTGTATAGCTCACTTTTACTAGCTAATATTTTGGTATAATTGGCTATTTTACCCTTTAAATCATCAAGTTCATTATGAAGTTTCTGAATTTCCAAACCGATTAATCGTCCAAGAGGCATAGCTAGTATTGCATCAGCTTGTTTTTCTGTAAAGTTAAGTTTGCTAGCTTCTTTTTCTGATTTCTTGGATCTAAAATTTATGTCACTTGTTAAACCATTAATTAAGCAGTCCTTAGCTTGTTTTGTAGAAGTAGACCCCCTAAGGATTTCAATTATTAAGTCGATTACATCATAAGCACTGATTAAACCTTCTACAATCTCTAGGCGATCATTTGCCTTGTTTAGTAAATTTTGATATTGCTTTGTATATAATTCTTCTTGAAAGAGAACAAATTCTTGGATTAAAGACTTTAGTGTAAATATAACAGGTTGTTGATCTTTTATTGCAAGCAGGTTAACACCGTAGGTATCTTCAAGAGGTGTTTTTTGATATAGGCCATTTAATAGGTTTTCTATATCTCGGTCCTTCTTAACTTCAACAACAATTCTAATTCCTTCTTTAGAGGATTCATCTCTAACATCATGAATTTCTTCAAATACTTTATCCTTAAGCAAGTTAGAAAGGCTTTCTACAAGCCTAGTCTTGTTCCCTGCAACAGTATAAGGAATCTCTGTAATTACTATATTAGTTCTTCCATAATCCCCTTTTTCAATATCTACTTTACCTCGTAGGCGGATTCTTCCTTCACCTGTTTTATAAATATCTAGTAAGTCATCCTTATTAATTATAGTACCACCAGTAGGAAAGTCTGGACCAGGGATATGTTTCATTAATTTTTCTACTGTTATATCATGGTCATCCATATAAGCAATAACGCCGTCAATTACTTCTCCTGGATTATGAGCGGGAATATTAGTTGACATACCTACAGCGATTCCTGTGGTCCCATTGATTAATAGGTTTGGTAACATTGCAGGTAAAACTGTTGGCTCATGCTCGCTATTATCGAAGTTTGGGGAGAGGTCAACTAAGCCATCTTCTACAGATTCTAAGAGGGCTGCACCAGCTTCAGAAAGCCTTGCTTCTGTATAACGCATAGCAGCAGCGCTATCTCCATCAATTGAACCAAAGTTACCATGGCCATCTACTAGGGGTATGGACAGGGTCCATTCCTCTGCCATATGTACAAGGGCATCATATATGGAGCTATCACCATGAGGGTGATACTTACCCATAGTATCTCCCACGATACGGGCCGCTTTACGGTGGGGTTTTTTAGGATCAAGTCCTAATTCATGCATTGAATATAAGATACGTCTTTGCACTGGCTTTAGACCATCACGAACGTCTGGCAGTGCACGAGAGACTATAACACTCATAGCATAATCTCTATAGGAAGTCTTCATTTCCTCAGCGTAATCTAGTTGTACAATGTTATCTATATGTTTAGCATTACTTTTGCTCATTGTTTCCTCCTAAATAGTAATGTTTCTATGTATTAGGTGCTAGGCATCCAATATAGAAATCCCCATTAGTTATATATAACTGATGGGGCAATGTTTTATATATCAAGTGTTGCGTATTTAGCTTCATTCATAATAAATTCTCTTCTAGGTGGTACCTTATTGCTCATTAAAGTAGTTGTAATTTCATCTGCCTCAAGAGAATCATTAATAATAACCTGGGCTAAGGTGCGAGTTTCAGGATTTAGGGTTGTCTCCCATAACTGGTCAGCATCCATTTCACCTAGACCCTTATACCTTTGTAGTGATATTATTTTGTCAGCTTCAGTTTTTCTAAACTTTTCTAATTCGAAATCATTGAAAAGGTATTTATATTGCTTTTTCTTTTTTCTCTTATCAGAAGGTATATATTCCACCCTATATAATGGTGGAAGACCACGGTAAATCTTACCTTCTTTAATAAGTTCAGGCATAAATCTATAAAAGAATGTAAGCAACAAGGTACTAATATGAGCACCGTCAACATCAGCATCCGTTAGGATAATAATTTTGTCATACCTAAGTTTGCTGATATCAAAATCCTCACCAATACTACAACCAAATGCAGCAATCATAGACTTTATTTCATTATTAGTTAAAACACGCTCTAAACTTGACTTCTCTACGTTAAGAATTTTACCCCTAAGAGGAAGTATAGCTTGGGTTCTACGATTTCTTGCTGTTTTAACAGTTCCCCCAGCGGAATCCCCTTCCACTATATAGAGTTCACATTCTTCAGGTTTTCTAGAAGAACAAGAAGCTAACTTACTACGGGTGTCTACATCTGAAATCTGCTTAATTACAGCACTTCTAGCCTTATCGCTAGCCTTTCGTGCGTTAAATGATTTAAGAGAATTGTCGAGTATTGTCTTAAGAACCTCTACATTTCTATCGAAGTAGAACTGGGCCTTTACTGATAAGACATCTTCAACAGCTGTTTTAGCATCAGTGTTTCCTAACTTAGACTTGGTCTGTCCCTCAAACTGTGGATCAGGATGCTTTATGGATATAATGGCAACTATTCCATTACGAATATCCTTACCATCAAAGTTGTCGTCCTTGTCTTTTAAGACCCCAAGTTCTCTAGCATATTGGTTCATTATACGGGTAAGACCAGTCTTAAACCCTGTTACAAGGGTACCACCATCAACAACGTTTATTCTATTACAGTAGGCATTAATAGTTTCTGAAAATGTATCAGTATATTGAAAGGCAACTTCCACTTCAATATCTCCACTTGATCCTTCTATATATATAGGATCCTTATGGATGACATCATTATCTCTAGTTAAATAAGAAACAAAGCTCTTTATACCATCTGCTTCTTGGAAAGTAGTGGTTTCACCACTTTTTTCATCGGTAAATATAAGCTTTAGGTTTTTATTTAAGTAAGACATTTCTTTCAGTTTTTTCTTAATAATATCAGGTTTAAATTCGATAGTTTCAAAGATCTCTTCATCGGGATAAAAGGTAACCTTGGTTCCTGTATCATCTTTTTTACAAGTCCTGATTGCTGGCAGATTGTTATTAACTAACTTTGTAATAGCATGTCCACCATTTTCGTATTCATCCCTGTAAACATGTCCATCTCTTTTGATTTCCACGATCATGCGTTTTGATAAGGCATTAACTACTGCAGCACCAACTCCGTGTAAACCTCCAGACACCTTATAAAGTGAGTGATCAAACTTACCCCCAGCATGAAGAATAGAGAAAACAACTCTCTCAGTTGGGATGTTTTGTGTTGGATGTATATCTACCGGAATACCTCGACCATTATCAATTATTGATATGCCACCATCTTCAAGCAAAGTAACATCAATCTGTGTACAGTATCCAGCCAAGTGCTCATCGATACCATTATCAATTATTTCCCATACTAGATGGTGAAGCCCACGGCTACCGGTGCTACCTATGTACATGCCGGGTCTTTTTCTAACAGCCTCTAAACCTTCTAATACAACGATTTGACTACCATTATATTGTTCCATTTATGATAATTCCTTTCAAATTAAATATCATCTATCATTATTATACACATTTATGCAAAATATAAAATATAAAAATTTGTAAATATAATCTTAGACATTTTAACATAAGTGTTTGAATAAATCTAGTTTGGCCTTGTTGATTTGTCCAATAGACTGAGGATTTTTATTATGATATACTATTTAAGACTGTAGAGTTTGTTTAAGAAAGAGATGAATAAATGAAAGAATATTTATATGAAACTCATATGCATACATCAGAAATAAGTGTTTGTGCTAGTGCAACAGCAGTAGAGCAAGCTAGATTATATAAGAAGTTAGGTTATGATGGAATTATAATAACAGACCATTTCTACAATGGTAATACAGAAGTTCCTAAAGATCTTCCTTGGGAAGAGTGGGTTAATAGGTTCACAGTAGGTTATGAAAAAGCCAAAGCAGAAGGAGATAAAATCGGCCTTTCAGTTTTCTTTGGTTGGGAAGAAAGCTTCCATGGAAATGACTTCCTAGTCTACGGATTAGATAAAGAGTGGCTATTAGATCATCCTCAAATTATAAACTGGGAGATAAAAGAACTATATGAAAATGTAAATGCAGATGGCGGTTACTTTGTCCATGCTCATCCATTTAGGGAAGAAGACTATATCAAGGAAATCAGGTTATTCCCTAATCATGTTCATGCTGTTGAAGTAATAAACTCAAGCCATACAAACCCAAAGTTCGATAAAAGAGCAATTGAATATGCTAAAAAACATGGCTTAGCCATGGCAGCAGGTTCAGATGCCCATCATGTTAATGACTTAAAAGGTGGTATGGTATTTAACCACAAGTTAGAAAGCATTGAGGACTTTATTGATGCTATGAGATCAGGCCAGGATTATAAAATGGTTAGAGATATTAGAGAATTGTCCTATAGGAAAGGTTCTAGGGAAGCTAATTAAACCAGGAGAAAGTAAGAGTGGGCTACAAGTATGCCTTATAAGAAAATATGTATAAAAGTTAAATGTTAAGAGGGAAGTGGTAGGGTATTACTGCTTTCCTTTTGTAATTTATCTGTTTATTATTAGCTTATTATAGAAGAAAGAGTAGCTTAACTATTAAAGGTTTTAATTATGGCTCAAGTTAAGTATATATTAAGTATATAAGGCAAAATTCTGTTGAGTTGAGGAAATATATATGATAGAATCTATAATCATAAATACAACTTAAAAAAAGGAAATATTAATAATAGATTGAAAGGTTGGAAAGCAATGAAAAAACCATTTGTTACGCTAGAACAAATACAAGAAATAGTTAAGGAACATCCAACTCCCTTCCATATATATGATGAAAAGGCTATTAGAGAAAATGCTAAAAGGTTGAATGAAGCATTTTCATGGAATAAAGGCTTTAAAGAATATTTTGCTATTAAGGCAACGCCAAACCCATATATTATAAAAATTCTACATGAAGAAGGTTGTGGTGTTGACTGTTCCTCATATACAGAATTAATGTTAGCAGAAGCTTTAGACATCACTGGTGATGAGATAATGTTTTCATCAAATGCTACTCCTGCAGAAGAATTTATTAAAGCAAGAGAGTTAAATTCAATTATTAACTTAGATGATTTTACCCATATAGACTTCTTAGAGGAAGTGGCAGGACTACCAGAAACTATTAGTTGTAGGTATAATCCGGGTGGAGTAATAGAACTTAGCAATGGTATTATGGATAATCCAGGTGAAGCCAAATACGGCTTTACTAAAGAACAACTAATAGAAGGCTATAAGATATTAATGGATAGGGGCGTTAAGCACTTTGGGCTTCATGCATTCCTAGCTAGTAACACCATAAGTAAGGAATATTATCCAGAACTTGCTAGAACACTATTTGAACTTGCAGTAGAGCTTAATGAAAAAACAGGTGCCCATATTAAGTTTATTAACTTATCAGGGGGTATAGGAATTCCATATAAACCAGGTGAAGAAGAAAACGACATCATGGCAATTGGTGATGGAGTAAGGCAAGCCTTTGAAGATATCCTAGTTCCTGCAGGAATGGGAGATGTAGATATATATACAGAGCTTGGTCGTTACATGCTAGGACCTTATGGCCATTTAGTAACCCAGGCAACTCATGAAAAAAATATTTACAAAGAATATATAGGAGTGGACTCCTCTGCAGTAGACCTAATAAGGCCTGCTATGTACGGTGCATACCACCACATAACAGTTTTAGGAAAAGAAGATGAGCCCCATGATCATAAGTACGATATCACAGGTTCCTTATGTGAGAACAACGATAAATTTGCTATTGATAGAATGCTACCTAAAATAGACCGTGGAGACTATTTAGTAATACATGATACAGGAGCTCATGGCCAGTCCATGGGATATAATTATAATGGAAAATTAAAAGCCGCAGAGCTTTTATTAAAAGAAGATGGTTCTGTACAAATGATTAGAAGACCTGAAACTCCTAAAGATTACTTTGCTACCCTTGATTTTAGTGGTATTTTTAAAGATATCAAGTATTAAAGAATATAACAATAATGAAATAATATAAAACTCTAGGACTAGGATAAGTTAGACCAAATGCTTAAAATTTTGGCTGAACTTATTCTAGTCCTAGAGTTTTCTTATATAATCTTTAGTAAATGTAAAAAAGGTATAAAGATTTCATGCTTTATTCCGATATATAAACTAAGGAAAGAATTTTAACTTAGAATATGTAACATTATAGAAATCTAGATGGTTTAATATAAGACTTTAATGAAAGGTGGTAAAAGCATGAGAATAGATGCATATAATAGGATTTCTAGACTTTATGAAGCCCAACAAACTTCTAAAGTAAAGGAAAAAGAAAAAGTTGATAAAACTAAAGAAGATGGCGTAGAAATCTCTAAGGTTGGACGTGATATACAAGTAGTAAGAGAGGGACTTAAACAAGCCCCTGATATTCGTTACGACAAGGTTAATGATATTATAAAAAGAATGGAATCTGGAACTTATAGTGTTAGCGCTGAAGAAGTAGCTAATAAGATTGTAGATAATTACTTTGATGAATCTATTTAATCATGATTATATCTAATGTTATATTGTATAGAAGAAGGAAGGTACAGATTTGGCAAGCTTAATCCAGGACTTAACCACCACTCTACAAAAAGAAGAAAAAGCATATGGAAACCTAATACCTATTGAAGAAGAAAAGACTCAGATGATCATAGATAATGATTTGGAGGCCTTATCTGAAATAACTAAACATGAACAAGTATTTGTTTCGGAAATCAATGAACTTGAAGGTAAGCGAGAAGAGATAGTTAACAACATAGGTATAGTCTTAAACAAGGATTCAAGCAATCTGACAATTAGAACAATTATAGAATTGCTTCAAGGTCAAAAAGAACAAAGAGAATTGGCAAGTATCTATGATAAATTATCGGAGACCTTAGCAGAAGCAGTAGCTGTTAACAATCGGAACAAGATATTAATAGAACAATCTTTAGACATGATTGAATTCAATATGAACTTCTATCAAAGTCTACAAACAGTTAATAGTAACAATTACGACAAGGGAGCTCACAGCAGTAAGGGAGCTAACGAACGAGGCATGTTTGATGCCAAACAATAATATTAAGGGTAGGTGTATATATGAGTTTATTTGGAAGTTTTTCAACAGGAGTTTCAGGTCTTAGTGCACATTATAATGCGCTTAACACCACTGCCCATAATCTAGCTAATGTAGAAACTAAAGGATATGTAAGGCAGCAGGTTGTCAATAAAGACAGTATCTACACTACCATTGGAATGAACAGCAGAGAATTTTTACAAGTGGGTAGGGGAGTAGACATTGCAACTGTAAGACAAGTAAGAGATATGTTCTTAGATCAATCATATAGACTTGAGAAGGGAAGACAACAATTTTATGCAGTTCAATATGAGGCAGTACTTGAGATAGAGAACATATTTGGTGAGCTAGAAGGAGTAGCCTTTCAGCAATCCATTGAAGACTTGTGGACATCAATCCAAGAACTATCAAAACAACCAGATAGTATAGTTACAAGGACCAGTTTAGTTCAATCTTCAGTAAGTTTTATTGAGAGAGCAGAGAATATTTGGAATCAATTAACAGATTACCAACTTAATTTAAATACAGAAATCACCAACCATGTTAATAAAATCAATCAAATAGCTAATGAAATTAGTCAACTTAGTGACTATATTAGGATTTACGAAAGTAATGGCTTAGAAGATGCCAATGACTATAGAGATGCTAGAAACTTATTACTAGATGAACTTGGTAATATGATTTCTATTACATATACAGAAGATAGAATAGGTGAATTAAGCGTTTATGCTGAAGGAGTACCTCTTGTAACTCCAGATTTCACTCATACAATGACAACTAGGGAAATAACAGGTACAGGAATGTTAGTGCCTGTATGGGAACATTTGGGAGGACAAGATGTATTTAACCTAGATAAACCTGCTTCTTCTCAGCATAATACAGATATCGGTTCCCTAAAAGGGCTACTATATACTAGAGGTCATAAAGTAGCTAATTATACGGATATCCCTGTTGAGAAAGATCTTGAACCTGAAGATTTTTTAAAGTCAACTAAGGATTATAATGAAACAATAGATAATTCTATAATTATGAAGACACAAGCTGGATTTGATCAGTTAATACATTCGATTGTTACTAGTATTAATGATGTACTTGCACCTAATGTTCCCGTAGAAAATTCCGAAGATTATAAGTTAAGTCCAGACGCTCCAGTGGGAATGGATGCCGATGCAACTGCAGGAACAGAACTATTTACTAGAAAGAGCCTTGATCGTTAT
>CAZXSM010000054.1:0-1548 GCA_964643255.1 uncultured Lachnospiraceae bacterium | reverse complement strand
TTATACAGCATAGGTCAAATAGAAGTCAATCCAGATATTCTAGCAAGCTATGCTAAAATACCATTAAGCTCTAGTGGAAACACTGGGGATTATGATATGGAAACGGTTATGAAACTGGTTGATGCTTGGCAAACACCAAAGCTAAGACTATCACCAAACTCTTTAACAGAGTATGACTATAATGGATATTACACAGCACTTGTAGGAGACATAGCCACTACAGGACAAAAGCTACGTACCGTTAGTACTAATCAAGGGGCTATGGTTAATAGTATAGATAATTTACGGCAACAAACCCTTGGTGTATCTACAGATGAGGAATTAAGTAACTTAATTATGTATCAGCACTCTTATAACGCATCAGCTAGATATATTTCTGTAATTGATGAAATGATTGAACATATAATTGAAAGACTAGGGTAACATGAGGAGCCTGCACTAGTAGGCTCAAGAGCCTTACTATATATGTAGAATATATAAAAAAACTAAAAAATTAACTCAAAACAAACAACAATTCCAACACTAATCACGAGGTGAACAAAATGCCATCCACATTTATTGGTTTAAATACAGGAAAGACCGGTTTATACGCATACCAATCAGCACTAAATATAACGGCTCATAATATAGCTAATGCCGAAACACCAGGATATTCAAGACAAATCCAAGACCAAAAGGCTGGAACCCCGATAAGGGTAAATCAAGCCTACGGTATGATGGGAACAGGTGTTGATATAACAGGTATAAATCAGATCAGAAATGAATATTACGATATAAAATATAGACAAAACAACACTTTACATGGTGTATATGATATAAAATCAGAATATATGTACAAAATTGAAAATTACTTTAATGAAATGACACTAGAGGGTTTTACAACTTCTTTCGATACATTTTATGATAGTCTACAAGAACTTTCAAAAAACCCTTCAAGTTTAACTTATAGAACTCAAGTTGTAAACTTTGCACAAAACTTCGCAGAGTATTTTAACACTACATCGACTAATTTGAAAACTATTCAAGAAGAGTGTAACTTTGAAATCAAAAACACTATAGATCAGATCAACTCTCTTGGAATGCAGATTTCAACGGTGTCAAAACAAATCAATACTCTAGAAGCAAATGGGGGAACGGCTAATGACCTAAGAGACCAAAGGGCTCTATTAGTAGACCAACTCTCAGGCTTTGTTAATATTTCAATTAATGAACAACCTATAGTAGATGCAAGTACTGTATCATATTTTAGTATTTATCTAGATGGACATTTATTAGTAGATACTGATAGATATAATTTCTTAGAAGTTGTACCTAGACAAGAGAAAATTAACCAAAATGATATAAATGGTCTTTATGATGTAAAGTGGAATGATGGACAGTCATTTAACCTTGGAAGTCCATATGTTGGTGGAAGCCTTGGGGCTTTATATGAGTTAAGAGATGGTAACAACCAAGAGAATTTATCAGGATTAGTAACGAGTGTTGTAAATAATACTGATAATGATGGGGCTGGAACAAAGGTAACTATAGAAAATATAAGCATTAGTG
>CAZXSM010000053.1:6019-14573 GCA_964643255.1 uncultured Lachnospiraceae bacterium | reverse complement strand
GTCGCATTATATACGAATTCTCTTTGATAAGGTGGTCTAATATCTAATCTACCACCATAGCCAGATACTCCTTCTTCTGCGTGGTCTTTATAATCTTTTACTAAGTCTTTTACAGTTAATTCTTTTAATGTAACTTCCATTATTTAATCACCTTCTTATTTCTAATAACAATTCTGTCATATAGCCTTTTATACTTATATTTTTTATCTTGTTCTTTCAGATAAAATTTAGGTCCACCTTGCATATATTCTCCTTTTCTAGCAAATTTATCCATTGGTTTCGCAAGACCTAAACTATCTCCAATTAATTCAAATTGATCTGGATTATAATTTTCTATAAAAGTAATAGGTACACCTATATTACCTTCATAATCCATTGGTATATCAGAAACCCTTGAAACTTCTATTGCATTGTAATTTACATAAGTAGGATAATCTTCTTCATTATATTTTTTAAATAATATCAATTCTTCGTGTCTTTTAGGAATATCAAGATTAGTAAACCACTTTGCATTTACTGTTCTTGTTTTACCTTCTGGAGTTTTAAAACTCATACTTCTAGGACTAACACCAGTCCAAACTTTATTGTTTTGAATCAAAGGAAAAATCTCTTTGTATATTACAGAACCATAATTTCCTATTATTAAAAACTCTTTCTCATATTCCATTAATTGTGCCATGTATTCTCTAAATAAAGAAAAAGGCGGATTTGTTACAACTATATCAGCTTCTTTTAAAAACTCTATTGCTTCTGGTGACCTAAAATCGCCATCACCTTTTAATTCAATAACTCCTATATTTTCTATTGTCGGAACCCTACCATTATCTTTCTCACCTTCATAAACTAAGGCTATTGCACTTTCTCTATCGTGCATACTAAATAAATCCATTTGTTGATTTTTATAACAAGTAGTTATTAGTTTTTTCAATCCTAAATATTCAAAATTATAAGAAAAATAATGAAAAAAATTACTAACTCTGGGATCATCTGCGTTACAATAAACCACTTTATCTTTAAAGTGTTCTTTATAGTGTTTTAATTCGTTTTCAATATCACTTAGTTGAGTATAAAATTCATCATTTTTATTTGCTTTAGCCGTTTGAAAATTTTTATTTAAGTTACTCATTTTATCCTTCCTTTCAAATTATATAAATCCTGAATCCATTATATTTCATAAATCAATTTAGGACAATCCTATTGAAACATATATTAGTCAGTATTTACAAGTTTCATTTTTGTTTCATTTAACTATACTTCATTGACACATTATTTTTTAATCTTCTTTCTTTATTCTATATTCAGTTAAGCTTTTTCATCTTTCACTATATCACACTCACTTCGTTAAAAATGCAAGGACAAGTGGCATTACTTCGTAATCCTTGCATTTATCGTTCGTGTGATTCGCTTCAGCTGTAAAAGTTCTTTGAAAACTGAATAAGATACTTTGCTAGAAAGGAAGTGAAATAATGGAAAGAATTAAAGTTTATAAGGAAATGTATCAAAAAGGTATGCGAGTAAAACTCTTATACATGAATGATCCTTACTCAGTTCCTAATGGTACTGAAGGCACTATCAATTTTGTTGATGACATGGGAACAATCCATGTTAATTGGGACAATGGTAGTACACTAGGATTAATAATTGGTGAAGATCAATTTGAATTAATTTAATTAGAATGGTGGCAATTTTGCCACCTTCTAGAAAGGAGTTTAAAAATGAAAAAACCTTATACTACTTTAGCTGATCTAAAAGAGCAAATTGATACTATTAAAAAACTAGGTTATGATCTAGAAAATATTGCTGTAATGATTAGTGAAGATGATGAAGTAAACGGATTTCATACTGCATGGAATAGGCAAGGATTAAGTAATGGAAAAGAATTACTTGAATTTGAATCTGAATCCATGATGAATATAAGTTTACCTTATAAAATAAAAGGTTCAGAAGATGAATTATTTTATTTGATATTTTAAATAAAATGGTGGCTATTATGCCACCATATTTTTTTACTTCTTTTATTGTATCTATTCAATTAAGCTTTTTCATCTTTCACTATATCATACTCACTTCGTTAAAAATGCAAGGACAAGTAGCATTACTTCGTAATCCTTGCATTTATCGTTCGTATGATTCGCTTCAGCTGTAAAAGTTCTTTGAAAATTGAATATCTACTTAATAGAAAGGAAGTGAAGTAATGAAAAAATATAAAGTGTTAATAACAGAAACACTTTCAGAAGTAGTTGAAGTTGAAGCTGAAGATATTGATTCAGCAATTCTTAAAGTTGAAAGACAATATTATAATCAAGAAATTATAATATATCCAGAAAGCTTTGTAGAAGCTACTTTTGAAGATAATAGAGATTATGAAGAAAATTAAAGTAAGGTGGCAATTTTGCCACCTTTTCTTTTTTTATAAAGGTTTAATTTAAGTATAAAGATCAAGAATATTTTTATCTATTCGTTCATTTTATTCACTTATACAAAAAAAATATTCTTTTAAATACTCTTTATATCTAAATTATTATAATTGTTCGCTTCGCCAATAACTAAACAGAAAAAGGAAAATCGCTTTTACAGTTTAGTTTTGCAATATTTATTAGCTTTTCAGCAGTAAAGGGGAAGTGTATTTTTTTTATTTTCATTTTATTTCAATAAAAATAATCTTCCTTCTATTCCCTTGACAGCTTCATTTTTTGCTAATTGTTCGCTTCGCCAACAACTACACAAAAAAAAGTTAAGTTAAAACTTAATTTTTTTTCTTCGTGTTGCAATTCAAGTTTAAGCAAAAAAACGCCTTTTTTAAAAATTACTTCTTAATTTTTGTGATCTATTCAGTTAAGCTTTTTCATCTTTCACTATATCACACTCACTTCGTTAAAAATGCAAGGACAAGTGGCATTACTTCGTAATCCTTGCATTTATCGTTCGTGTGATTCGCTTCAGCTGTAAAAGTTCTTTGAAAACTGAATAGATTCTTTTTAAGAAGCCAAGCAACTGCCAAAAAAAAGTTTAGTTTAAAAGACTTTTAAATAATATAGAAAGGAGTTGAAAAAATGGATTTAGTAAAAGGATATGTAGTAGGTAGTGAATACTATGAAGAAGTAGTTTACTTTGAAAATACAGCAGAAAATATAGCTTCATTTATCGTAAATAATTTTATGAATAAGTGTATAGTTACAGATTTAGCTGATACCTTAATTGTTAATTCAATGGTAGGTGGATATATAGATACTTGTCCTAATCAAGAATATCTAATTAAAGAATTACACCCAGCCATAATACCTATGCAATTAGGGGAAATTGAACCTAAAAATATTAAATTTATAGAAAGGGATTAAAATTGAAGAATTAGATAGTAAATAAAAACCATGTAACTTTAGAAAGAAACTTACAGAAGGCGACTAAAAATCGCCTTCTATATAAAATGAAAGGAATGAAATTTATGTTAGTTGTAGGAATTATAAATCAAAATACCAAAAAATTAGAAATAGGCTTAATTGATAAAGATAAAAGTTATGAAATGAAAAGAGATATTATTGGTGGATTGCTGGAAACAGTACACTTACCAGAAGAAATTGAAAAAAGAAATATTACTATGTATGTAAATGAAGAAGGAAAATTATTGCAAGATTCTAATTTACCTACAGTTGTATTATCTAAAGATGAAAATATTTTAGATATATTATTCGGAAATGTTGTTATAGTTAAATATGATTATTCAGAAGATCAAGAGTATTCATTGACTATTGAAGATATAAATTTTTTAGAAAACTATTTATATAAAAAACAAACAATATTAACTTTAAATAAGAAACAATTAATTTTACCTATGATAGAATATTAATATATAAAAAAATATAACCAACTGAAAGAGATAAGAGTGTTTTTCTCTTATCTCTGGAAGGCGGTAGTATCAACTGAAAGGCGATCAGTAAAAAGAAAGGAATCAAAAATGAAAAAATATTTATTTATGTATAATCCAAGCAATAAAAGATATGGATATTATGATAATCTAAATAATTGGATTGAATTTACAAGTGGGAGTTATATTGAATTAGAATATAATGATCTTATTTTAAAATCTGGAATAGAGCATAATGGAATAGATTATTATATGACAAAATATAGAAATATTATGTTAAAAGATATGGCTGAAAAAAGTTATGTACTTGTGGGAAAATAAAGGAGTATTAAAATGAAAAATAAAAATTTAGATTTTTTCTTTGGTGAAAATAATTATAAAATAGAATCAAATAATTATATAACATACAATCCATTTGTAGATAAAGATACAATTATTATAAGAACAAACAATATTAAAAATATTAAAGGAAATTATGTCTTAATTGTAGATAATAATAAAGGAGTTTATTTAAAAGATTGGCAATTAAGATATAGTAGTAGTTATTGGGAAGGATTAGAATTTTATTTAGTAAAACTAAATAAAAACTTTTTTAAACCCTTTGAATTTAATTTTGAATTTGATGATTATTATTTTGAAAAAACTCAAACATGGGAAGATCATGTAAAAACAGCTGAAGAACAAAAAACAGCTAATTTGAAGGTTAAAGTCTAATTACAGTAAAAAACGACTTCACAGAATCGTTTTCTAGCGACTTTTAGTGTAGTCTTAATAGTAAAACATGGCAAAGTAAAAGAGTGGCTAAAAACCACTCTTTTATGCTTATAATGAAGGTTCAGATCTATCTGACCTTCTTTTGTCTATTTTATCATAATCTGACTCTTTTGTAATTTCATTTCTATTATCATCTGGATCAATTCTATCTGGTACTCCGTCATTATCAAGATCTACTTCTTTTATAGATTCTCTATATTGAATAGCTTGTTGAATTTTATTTTTTACAGCTAAATCTGAATCAGATAACTTTTGTAACAAGTCATTATCTTTAAATATATTATTAGAAGTTATTTCTTCTATTCCTAATAATTCAAAATCATCTAAAAATTCATTTCTATAATTATCTTTCCATAATGATTCAAAATCATCATAGACAGATATATTTTTTGAATCTTCAGTATCTGGATTAAAAAGAATTTTGTTATCTTCTACTTTATAATCTGAATAATGCGATAACGAAAATTTAACTAAAGCTTCATATTCTCTATCAGATATTTTTTGATTAGGATTATCTGTTACTTGAATTTCTTTAGATTCTAATTTATTTAAATTAGTAACTAAATTTTCCATTAAATAATGGTGTTTTTCAAGTGATCCAAAATCTTCAGTTCCTAATATATCATTCATTGTTTCAATATAATTTTCTGGTTCATATACTTCTTTATCAGAAAGTATTTCTAAAGGATCTATTTCTTTTAATTGTGATATATCAATATCTGTTTCATAATTATTTTCATTAATCCAATTAGTAATATAAGATTCATCTTTTGTTAATGCAGTAACTAAAATCATACTTGCTAATATATCTCTACTAATTCCCATATTAGATTCATCTATATAATCATCAAAACTAGCAAATCTTAAATTTTCAGCTTCATCTAAATAACTCATATCAATTCTATTAGATATTGAACCAAATTCATTATGAATTGAATTTACTTCTTGATGATTAATTAGATCATAAGATACTTGTTTATGTGGTGAAAATAATTCTTCATAGTATTCAGTAAATGCTATTCCAACTAAAGGATCTTCAATTTCATGTATAGATTGATATTTTCTATCATCACCAAACTCACCAATAGAGTAATTATGTAAGACTTCTAATAACTCATTAGCTTCAAAATGATTTAATCCTTCAGTCCAAGCTTTAGCTATTTCATAATTTTTAAATTCTTCTACATTAAATTCACTACTACTTAAATTATCAATAGCAACCCAAGAATCATCAATTTTATTAATGGCTGTAAAAGGAAAAACTTTTGATTTATCTTCAGACCATATTTCTAATAATTCATCAATGCTGGTACTATTCTCTAGTTCAAAATGACTAGGTAAATTTTTCATTAATTCTAAATTAACTGAATGATTTTTAACACCTAAAATATATTGTTGTAACATTAGATCATTTCTTAATTTTTCATCATCAAGATTATCTAAATTTGTTTCAGAAGATTTTTCGTTTTCTTTAACTATAAATAGTTTTTCAAATTCACCTTTTTCTAAAATATAATCTTTCATTTTTAAAGAATCTGCAATTACTTTAATAAATGCTTTAGGATCATTCTTTATAGAAGTTCCCCAACTATCTAAATATTTAAGATGATTAGTTCTTTGTTCTTCAGTTAGTTCAACTCTTAATTCATTTGCTAAAAACACAGAGTTTAATTCTGCCCTTAATTCTTCAGTTGAATAATTAAGACTTCCAAATCTTCCGGTTAAATCACGATTCAATCTTGTATGGTGTCCGGTAGCATGACCTAGTTCATGTAATAATGTTGTCATTCTTGCTTCTTCACTAATGAATGAATCAGCAAAAGGCATATTTACAGTATCAGTAGCTGGTTGATAAAAGGCACGATCTGGCACTAATTCTTGATAATTAACATTCATATTATCAATTAATGTTTTTTCAAATTCAGCTAATAGTTCATTTGTATTTTCTAATTTTGCAGGTAGTTCTATAGGATTATTTTCTGCAAAAGATAAATTATTTTCACGAGAGATTAAGGCACTAGCATTAAAAACATAATAAGTTTTTAACATTGGTATTCTATTTTCTTCTCTATATTTTTCAATTTCTTCTGGACTTCTTCCTTCAGACCATTTTTTAAATTCTTCTTCATTCCATATTTTTTTGGTTCTCTTATCTATAAAAGAAAAAAATTGAATAGGTACACCTTTAGATCCTTTTTCTACAAAGTATCCATTCTTTCTTGCTTGATTAAAAGTCGCCCAGCGTGGATCTTGATATTCTGGTCTTGTACTCATAAAAGCTAAAAATATAGCATTAATACCAGTATATCTATTATCAGTAAAAGCATTTCTTCTATCTAAAGAAAAAGTAGAATTTTCCCAAGGTTGAATGAATTGAGAATCTTCTCTTTTCTCTAAATCATTTAAAAATTCTTCAATAAATAATTTTTCAAAATCAGAAAGTGAATCATAATTATTTACAATATCTTTCATATTTATTTTCCCTTTCTATATTCTTTAATCATTTTCAAAACTTCATCTTCAGATAATGTTATTAATTCATTTGTATCTGGATCATTATATTGTGCTGTTCCTTTATAGACTTCAAATTCTTCAATAAATTCTTCAGCTGTCATTTCAGTTCCTAAAATGTCTTTCATAATTTTCCCCTTTCTAATAATTATTATTATGGTTAGTTTCATCTGAATTCTTATTTGCTAATAATTCAGTTGCTTCATTAATATCTAAACCTTTTTCATTTAAAACATTTAATAATTCTTTAATTTCTAAAGCTTCTTTTTGTTCTTGTAAATCTTTTAAATCCCTTCGGTATTTAGCTAATTTATTTTGAGTAGTTTTTATTTGTTCTTCTTTTCTTTTAATTCTATCATTAATTTTTTCCATATTTAACACCCCTTATATTTCTAATTCATTAGTAAATTTTTTATTGTTTAAATGTGCTTTTTCAAATTCACGATTTTTTTGTTCTAATAATTTAACTAATAATAATACTAAATCTTCAGAAGCAATTTTATCTATTTCTTTAATAAATTCTTCTTCGTTAGTAATTTCATTATTTTTTAAAATAGCAATATCACTTAAAGTTAAAAGCATATCATATACTTGTTTTTTATATTTCACTTATATCACCTTTTATCTTTCGTGTTCGTGTGATTTTTTTCTAGCTTTTGATTGTTGTTCTCTATTTTTTTCTTTTTGTTTTTCTCTTAAACCTTCAGTATTAAACTTAAATTCAGAATCTTTATTAGGTTCTTTCTTTTTTGTTTTGGTATCTTTGTTTTTATTCCAAAATTTATTTTTACTTTTAGAAAATTTTTCAATAGCTTTTTGTAAACCTAACTCAATAGATTCTCTATCTTTACCAGCAAAGAATAAGTCATAATTATCTTTTCCATTTTTTACAATAGAAAAATCTACACCATATTCTTTTAATTGTTTTTGAATAGCTTTCATTTCTTTTTTTGTTATTTCACTATCTAAAAAATCTATTTTACCTTGACTATGTTTTTCAAATAATTCATTGATTTTCATTTTACCAGAATTATTTTCACCATTCATAAATATTCTGTCTTTTTCAAATTCATCAGATCCTTTTATAAGATTAACTAATCTTTCAAGAACTGCTAAAAGTAACTGCCCATTTAAATTCGCCATTTTTACAGAAAAATTTAAAGCAGATTCTACACTATAATCTACTGAACTCATAAAATCACCTTCCTTATTATCTTTGTTTCTATTATAGCATAAAAACGATAAATAGTATATAATAAATATGTCGTGGATAAGAACAGGCAAGATACGGCTTTGTTCCCACAAAGCCCAAAAAACAAGTTTTTGTCTTTTAAGGAATATCCTTAAACCTTATACAATTTAACAACAGATGATCTGTTAAATTGAATGTCGCTTCGCTCGAATAAA